>JAOZQV010000089.1 GCA_029932035.1 Deltaproteobacteria bacterium
ATCTTCCCAAGAAAGTTTATTGTCGTCTTTCTTCCGAAGAAGCAGTCCCCTGTCTATTTCTTCGAGCAAAAGGGCATTGTTAAGCCCATATTTTTGAAGGAGTGCCTTGGGTATGCGAACTCCTTTTGAATTTCCAATAGGGACCAGCTTAATATCCCTTGTACGTATTTGTTTTTCCATGGGTATTGCTCCTTAACTTTCAGTAAAATTATTTTGTAACTATTGTAATTACATTTATCTATAAAGTCAAGCTTAGAATCAAATTATTGGCAGGTGCTGGCGAAAACCCCAAAGTTGTTTTTGTGCAGGCCCTAAGTCGAAGCGAGAGTAACACCGTCCCTGCAGGATCAATTACACCAATGGAGGACATCCCTCATAATACACCAGCGGGAGGTGTTCTGAAATCGGGGCTTTCCGAGGATCCAATGGAAGATAAGGCCCGGCAATACTCCCCGAAAAAAAGCCCGGCCATTATTTCGGGGAAGGGCGCCGAGCGCCACCCAGAGAGGCAGATTGTTGGAACTGCTTTTAGATGTCATATCATTGAAGCACTTTCATCTGGTCAGTCTTGCACTGATAAGCCGGTTTAGACTTACGCCCTCCGCAACAACCCCGCGGATACCTTTCAGTGCCGCTTCCGGCGTTCCAGCCAGCCGACTCAAACCCGGGAACTCCGCGCAAAGGCCCAAATACTCGTCGTCTTTATCTGACCATATTACTCGTTCATCGTATCTTTAAACACTGCCAAGATGTCTTCAGGGATATCGATCGCACGGAAATTATTAGGATCTGAAACGTCCAAGCAGATTCGTTTTTCATATCCGTCAACCAGGAGGGTGTCAGTTGGGGATTCACGTATGGCATGCTTCAAGACAACGGTTTTATCTGCCAGGACGTCCATGTGGGTTGTGATGCTGATCTTCTGATGATATCTGCCTGTCTTGTGATAACTGCACGAGGTTTTGACGAGACCAAAAAGGATATGCCTCTCATTCCAGAGATCCCCAAGGTTCAAACCGATTGCCTCGAAAAAGAGATGGCCAGATGCATCTATCCATTCGTAGTATCGGGGGTAAAACACGATCCCGAGGGAATCAAGATCACCCCACATAATTCTGCGTTCAACAACATTCTTCTTCATATCTTCACCTTACCTAACCTGGATAAACTGGACAAGTGCCTTCTCTTATTATTAATGTGCAATAAAATCCCAAAAGTCAAGCGCTGAGACATCCAACCATATCCTTGACAATCTATCGATACCTTTTCTAAAATGCATAGCCTTGACTTACGACAGTTTCCGAATTTGCTGAAATACTTGATGCTAATCGATATACAGCGATTTGAGATGAATCAATTTACAGGAGTAACATTTAAATTGGGCAGACATTTCCACATGAAACAGTTAGTTCACGCTTATGTTCTATTCGTATTTTTTTCCCTGCAGGCTCTTTCTGTCTGTCTTGCAGAAACCCCGGGGGACCAGACAATAGTGTCCGAAACAATCACCATCGAGAGCAAGGGCGATGGCGGAATTATCATCGCCGAACGACGGTATGCGGTAATGGAATCGACCACTATTCTGGACGTGTCTGGAAAAGCGATCTCCCTGTGTGACCTGCAGGTACCTTCCGAAGCAGTGATAGAATACCGATTGAGAAAAGATCAGGACCCGGTCTGTATCAAAATTGAAAACAAGCGGCTTCTCGAGGGAGCAACCAGCCTTGTGATTGTTGGTGACCCGGGCTGATAGGGGATATCCCTGGCCATAAGTTTATGGCAGAGTACAATCCTTAAACACTCAACCTGAGGTGTTATGCTTTTCCAGCTAAACATCACCGATTTTGCCATCATCAAACATCTCGATCTCTCCCTAAGAGAGGGGCTAAACACCGTATCCGGTGAAACAGGCGCAGGAAAATCGATCATTATCAATGCCATTAATTTGATTCTCGGGGGGAGGTCATCGGCGGATCTTATCAGGACAGGATGTGACGAGGCCATAGTTGAGGGACTTTTTGTCTTTCCCGATAACTCTCCAGGTTTGAATAAGATGTTGGGAGAGGAGGGCATATCCTTTGACAATGAGCTTTTGATAAAGAGGGTCATATCTCGTGAAGGCCGCAACAAGGTCTTTATTAATGGCTCTTTAGCCACCCTCCAGATATTATCTCGCTTGGGCCCGAGGCTGATCAGCATTTCGGGTCAGTATGAGCATCAACTCCTCCTGAGACCGGATAATCATCTGTACCTTTTAGATGATTTCAGTGGGCTCGAAGATGAGCGGGTTGGCCTGGCCAGGCTATTTGACAGATATCAGTCTTTGAAAGAGGGACTCAGGGCCATAGAAAAGGAGATTGTGGAGCAAAGAGAAAGGGGGGAACTGGTCCGGTTCCAGATCCAGGAAATTGAGACAGCCAACCCTGTTCCAGGTGAAGATGAACTCTTGGCAGATGAAAAGAGCCGTCTCCAGCATGCGGAGGAACTCTTAGAGATTGTATCAGGCGGATACCAAACCCTGTACGAGAAGGACGATTCCGTGCTTGCATCCGTTGCCCGCTGCACAAAGGCGATGGATAAGGGGGCTGGAATAGATCGGGAACTGGCTCCCATAAAGGATTCTTTATCTGAAATCGCAGTTGGCATAGAGGATGCCTCTTTCGCGCTGAGAGATTTTAAAAAGGGGATACAGATTGATCCTCAAAGACTGGAAGAGGTTGTGGAAAGGCTTGAAGTCTTAAGAAGGCTCAAACGAAAATATGGCGCAGCACTTGAAGATGTCCTGCAATTCAGAGATGAATTGGCATCAAAGATGTTTGACCTGGAAGAAAACAGGGTAAACCGGGCCGAGCTGGCAAAGGAATTACAGGAGGCTCAGGTGGAACTGATGCAAGAGGCCGGGATTCTGTCGCAAAAAAGAAGAAAAGGGGCTGATGCTTTTAAGGAGGCAGTGGAAAAGGAACTTCACCAGCTCCATATGAAGGAAACCGAGTTCGAGGTGAGATTCGAAGATCAGTCTGATGCGGGGGAAGACGGGGCAGAAGGGGGTATAGGGAATATGCGGCCCGATGGTCTCGACCGTGTTGAATTCATGATTTCTCCAAACCCGGGTGAGGAGTTAAGAGCCCTCTCAAAAATAGCGTCAGGGGGAGAACTCTCGAGAATTATGTTAGCGATAAAGACGATCCTCTCAAGGACTGCCTCTGTGGAAACTGTTATTTTTGACGAAGTCGATTCCGGTGTGAGCGGGGCCACGGCTGAGGTGGTGGGAGAAAAAATCTCTTCTCTCGCTGCCTATCATCAGATCGTGTGCATCACCCACCTCCCTCAGATCGCCTGCCAGGGAGAGACCCATTTTTTGGTCAAAAAAGAGATCGCCGACGGCCGAACCGAGGCCACCATTGCCGAGCTGAGTCCTGAAGAGAGGGTTCAGGAAATTGCGAGACTTTTAGGCGGACGTGAAATTACCCCACGGGCAGTTGCCCATGCCAGGGAAATGTTGCGGAGAAATTAGGGATATAGCATGAAAGAGATTTCAATCACTGATATTGAAGGAATCAAGATAGGCCACGCTCAGGATTTGGATGCAGCCACCGGATGTACCGTGGTCATAGGTGAAGAGGGGGTGACAGCCGGCGTGGATGTCAGAGGCGGGGCCCCGGGGACGAGAGAAACCGATCTTCTGGATCCGGTCAACCTTGTAGAACAGATCCATGCAGTCGTCATGACCGGTGGCAGCTCATTCGGATTGGATGCTGCTTCCGGGGTCATGCAATATCTCGAAGAGAAAAAGATCGGTATTGACGTTCTTGTGACAAAGGTCCCGATAGTTTGCGGGGCGGTCTTATTCGATCTGACTATCGGTGACCATCGGATCAGGCCTGATAAGGAAATGGGTTATCAGGCCTGCCTGAACGCTAATGACAACGAATGCGCAGAGGGGAGTGTGGGCGCCGGCGCCGGCGCGACGGTCGGCAAAATCCTTGGAATGGAAAGATGTATGAAAAGCGGATTGGGTACATACTGTATTCAAACAGGTGATCTCAAAGTAGCGGCCATAGTAGCGGTAAACTGCCTCGGTGACGTGATAGATCCAAAGACCGGAGAAACATTGGCAGGTGTTTTGGATGAAAACAAGGAAAGATTTCTCAGCAGCGAAGAAATTATGATTAAAGAATTCGCAGGCAGGAAGATTGAGTTTAGCGGAAACACAACTATCGGTGTTATAGTCACAAACGCAAAACTCACAAAATCAGAGACCAACAAGGTCGCTTCCATGGCTCATAACGGATACGGAAGAACCATGAGGCCTGCACACACCATGTTTGACGGGGATACCATTTTTGCCGTTGCAACCGGAATGGTTGACACAGACGTGAGCGTTGCCGGGTTGTTAGCCGCAAGAATAATGGAGCAGGCCGTAATAAGGGCGGTAAAACGGGCTACACCCCTCTGTGGGCTCAAGTCATACTCGGATTGCGCCTTTTAGACCTTGACCCTGCAGGTTGCGATTCGTTAGCCCTTACTTTTCTTGCCAATAAGTAGATTCATAACCCTCTTCCAGCGCTTAATCTTGGCCAGGGTATGTTCCAGAACCTCTTCAAGCTCTTTTTGTTTGAGTGGCTTTAGCAAAAAATCGCTTGCACCTCCATCAAGGGCCTCAATTAGATTGTCTAACTCATCGGAAATTGTTATAATAATCACCTGAACACGATTGCCATACCTCGCCTTTATCTCATGCAAAAGCTCTATGCCATTCATTTTCGGCATTACGAGATCCGTGATAACAATCACGAAATTCCTTTTTTCTAATGCATCCAGGGCATCCCTTGCAGAGTAAACAGATTCCAGTTCCCAGTTCTTTAGATAATGACTAACTATCTTATGCGCTATGGGATCGTCATCAACAAAGAGGATTGGTGCTTGAGGGTTTCGTATCTTTGATTTGCCTGATTTTGTTGCCATTTTACCAGCGC
The DNA here is from genome assembly GCA_029932035.1 of Deltaproteobacteria bacterium. Classification (GTDB taxonomy): domain Bacteria; phylum Desulfobacterota; class DSM-4660; order Desulfatiglandales; family Desulfatiglandaceae; genus Desulfacyla. Next base: position 4,977 of record JAOZQV010000089.1, read on the forward strand.
ACTGCTAAGTTAATCGGTCATAAAACGTACAGCCAGATCAATACAGATAGTGAAACAAGATGGATAACAGAGACTAAATTGTCCAGGCTTTTTGAATTATATGTTATTTTATCTTAATCAAAAAGAAAAATCAAGAAGAATTTTGATCCTGGCAGGGTTCCCATTTTTGCGCCTGCTGGAAAAGGGGAAGTGGCTAAGGATTTGACAATTATCATTTGTCTGAGATATTCTCCGTTAAGTGTTTAAATTGGGGATTCAAAAATTCAGGAATTAAAGCTATGTATTTAAATTTAACAATTCCGGCTTATCCGGGTTAGGCGGTGCCTTTTATGTCTGGCGATTTTTACGGAATTTTAGGTGTTTCTAAAGACGCTCCTCAAGAAAAGATAAAAAAAGCATATCGCAAACTAGCCAGAAAATGGCATCCTGATATCAATCCGGGGAACAAGGGTGCAGAGCAGAAATTCAAGGAGATTTCCCAGGCCTACGACTGTCTCGGCAACCAGGAAAAGCGGAAATTGTATGACGAATTCGGGGAAGAAGGTCTCCATACAGGGTTTGACCCTGAAAAAGCGAGGCAATATTCTGAAAGGAGTTCTTTTCAGCAAACCGGCAGACCCCATGAAGGAGAAGGATTCGGCCGATATCAGAGTTATGAGGATATCTTCGGGGACCTTTTTGGGGCCGGTATGGGACGAGATGATTTCAGCGCCTCGGTGGCGGGGAGAGGGAGGGATGTCCAACATGATATGGCCATTGATCTCGTCTCTGCCCTGAGAGGTTTTGAAACTGAGCTGGCCATGCAAAAGGTAAAGGTCTGTCCAGGATGCCAGGGCGCCGGAACCGATCCAAATTCCGCCATAGTCCCCTGCCCCCACTGCGGAGGTTCCGGCCGGCAGGATGTGGCAGAAGGTCCCATGCACTTTACTAAACCCTGCCCTTACTGTCACGGTCACGGTCAAACAGGGAAGTCCTGCTCTCAGTGCGGGGGGAGCGGTCAGATTCTCGGTACGGAAAAAATCAGGGTGACCATCCCGCAAGGTGTCAGGGAGGGCTCCAAGGTCCGTGTGGCAGGCAAAGGCGAGCCGGGCCTGAATGGTGGCAAGCCGGGGGATCTTTACCTGATAATTCACCTGAAACCACATCCCTTCCTCAAGAGAGAGGGGGATGACCTTCTCATGGAAATGCCGGTGACCGTCGGGGAGGCAATTGCCGGCGGGACCATCAATATCCCTACCATTGATGGGCAGGTTAAGGTGAAGGTGCCGCCGGGCAGCCAGAGCGGTCAGACCCTCAGACTGAAAGGGAAAGGGGCAACCAATGTCAAGACGAAACAGCGGGGAAACCTTATGATCAAACTGGTCATTAAGGTACCCATGACGGATGACAAAGAGATCCTGGATATGGTCAAAAAGATGGATGGGCTCTATGAAAAGGATGTGAGAAGCGGTATCAGGATTTGAGGTTTCTCTTCAAGGTTTTCTGCATTTGCTTGGCAAGGTCCTCTAAAATGGCGTCAAATTGTCTCCTCATATCAATCATATTCTTTCTCATTTGAAGGATGACTTCAACACCCGACAGGTTTACCTCCATATCCTCCATGAGAATTTTTGCAACCCGGAGTTTTTCCAGTTCGTTAGCATGAAAAAGTCTGGTTGAAAGGCCCTCGTCGCAAGCAGGGCATACGATCTCCTCTTCCTCCAAATGCCTGAGAAAGCTCTCTTCAATCTGGTAAAACTCCAATACCTCAATTACTGTCCATAATTCTTTTGCCATCTGTTCTGCCTTTCAAATAAGGTAGGCGTTCATGGGTTGCCTTTTACCACACCAGACAGGCTTTTACAACCGGTGCTCCTGAAAACATATAGCCCTTTATTATTCCCCTATGGGAACACCTCGCCCTAAGTATCTAAATGCTACATACCCAGTACATTTATCCATAAGGGCTATCTCGGCCCATTCCCCGGACCTGCTGACAATTTCTGTCTGACTTCCTCTCCCGAGATAGGCTATGACCGGCGAGTTATTATCCTTGGAACGATGCACTGTAATCATTTTTTTAAAAAGGCTTTTTCTGTTTGGCAACTGTTTCAGCTTAAGCGTGTCGCGAATATTGTTGTATAATTCCTTTTCAGAAGAGTACTCCCGCATCGTATCGGGTCTCTTGAACGCGCAAATGACCTTAGTCAGGGTTGGAGTAATACTTTCCATTGAAAGACTGACGGTGGTGCCTTGCCAGGCAGCGTAGACCAGGCCCTTTTGATTAAATTCCTCTACTCTTTGAATGTCAAAGCCCATTCGGTCCAGGTTGAATACTGTTGATTGAAGAACTGGGTCAAGCGGGTATGAGAGACTTTCCTCTTTCCCGGCCAAATAGATTTTCATCTCGGAAAGGCTGAAAGGCACAGCAGCAAAAAATGCGCAGCCCGTGCCAAAAAGCACCCAGAAAACAGAAGCTATAACTATTAAGGTCTTTATTTTGCGGCAGAAAATGGTCGAGATGTTAAGAGAAATTTCTGAAGTCATTTATCAGGCCCCGCCGCCAAAAGGAACGTCCACTGCAGTGAATGAAAGACAGGCCATATACCGATAGGATATGCTGCTTCGTCAGACAAATCGATCGTCTGATTTCTTATTTCTGACCCGCCCTTTAGCCTCTTTCAACCATCCTATACGTGCCCCCGGAGATTGATCAAACTCTGGCACATAGGGTTTGACGTCGATCAAAGGAGTATCATTGAGAATGTCCACATTTTCAATGTGCAGGATGTTTTGTTCGATTTTCAGTAATCTGACCACAGACAGCCCAATCGGGTTGGGCCGGCTTGGCGCCCTGGTGGAGAAAACCCCGTGCGGAATGGTGTCTAAAAATGGTGTGACAATAAGTTTCGCAGATTGGGCCTGATGGAAATGATAGATCAGGACGATATGGGAAAACCCGTCAAGGTCCTTCAACCCTTTGGAATATTCTTCAAATATTTCAATAGTGCCTCGGATATCAGCAGCTCCCGCAGGCTGAATCGGCATACCCTCAATGTTGCTAAAAGAGGTATGAATAATGCCAATGGGTTGATACGTGATTTTCGAGGGAAGATTCGATTGCATAGCGTTATTCCATATAATCTCTGAAAAATTCAGGCTCTCACCCTTCTAAGACCAAGATATACAGCTTATCCTCGTTCACAAATCCTGAAACCCCGAATCCATAAGGCTCAAATAGACTCTTTGCCACGGTTTTGTTTTCAGGGAAACCGTCCAAGGGAAAAGGCACCTTTTCCTGCAGGAAATTAATAAACGCGCCTCCCATCGGATGGCTTATGACTATACGACACCCGGTCTTTGTAAACCGCCTTATGTTGGTGAAACTTCCATGTTTATCCACGATATTCGGGTAGCAGGCATTGATAAGGACAACATCAACAGTGTGATCCGGCAATCTCAAGTCACGTATGTCTCCGTGCAGGGTCCTGACCTCAGGATAACGCTCTTTTACGGATTTCAACATCTTTTCCGATAGATCATTGGCATAGATCAGGGCAGGTTTGTATTTCAGGATGATAGGAATCAGTATCCCTGTACCGGTCCCCATATCAAGGACCACATCTGTCCCGGATATGATCGCAGACTCAAGGATTTTTTCGAGACGTTCAGGCACGCCATCCGGAAGAGGCGGGTCGAAAAGGCGCATGTATTTACTGAAGTATTCAGATTGAAGCTTGTCAATTTGTTGGACTTCATTTTCGGTGATTTCTTTGAATTTCATATGAACCTTATAGCAGATCAAAAACTAAAATGGCAAGGGAGAGGTGTTAATTTTTGGCTGCCCCAAATTCTAATGGACATCCACTGTAGATAGTGCTATTATAAAAAGTTTAATTATTTCAGAAATAGATCGAGAAGCCCCGAAAAAGACGACTGGGAAACAGGAGGGAGCATTTAAATGGTATTGAGTCTAATGAGAAAGCATGCCAAGTCCTGGCTGATAAAGTTCTTAATTGCTATTATAGCCGTGGTTTTTGTTTTTTATTTTGGATACTCTTTTACATCTGATCAGGCCTTGAAAATCGCCTATGTCAATGGGGAGGTAATTAGTGGCCCGGAATATCAAAAGGCCTACCGGGACATGATATCTGCTTTGCAAAGAAGGTATAAAGACCAGTGGAATGACAATATGGTAAAGATGTTTAATGTAAAACAAAGGGCATTGGAATCCCTTATAAACCAACGGTTGATGACACAGGCCGCTAAACGGTTGGGGATAGATGTGACAGAGAGCGAGTGCCAGAGAGCGATTATGAGTTATCCTGCGTTTCAGGTAAACGGTCGGTTTAACATGAGACGGTACCAGTCCCTCCTGAATCAAAACCGTATGAAACCGGAGGATTTTGAGTCAACGATGACCCAGGAACTCCTTGACAAAAAGCTCAAGCAGTTTCTGTTCGCTTTTCTGGATGTTACTGAACAGGAGGTCTTGGAGTACTACACTTTTATAAAGGAAAAGATCAAGATCGGCTATGTTGAATTTAAGCCCGAAGACTTCAAGAAATCTGTCAAGTTTGATCAGACTGGATTGAAGGAGTATTTTGAGAATAACAGGGAGAATTATCGGGTTCCCAGGAAAATTAAAGTGACATATGTCGAGATAGATCCTGTGGACTCTAAGGGGGGCGTCAGTGTCACTGAGAAAGAGATCGAATCTTTTTATGAGTACAATAACGAGGCATACACGCAGCCCAAACAGGTAAAAGCGAGGCACATTCTGTTTACGCTTGGCGAGGATGCCCTGAAAGAGGCCGAGGACAAGGTAAGGAAGGTGGCCAAGGAGGTACTGGCAAAGGCGCGCCAGGGAGAAGATTTCGCGACTCTGGCAAAGAAACATAGCGAAGGCCCGACTAAGTCAAAGGGAGGAGATCTGGGCTATTTTAAGAGAGGCCAAATGACACCTTCCTTTGAGGAAATCGCTTTCAAGTTGAAAAAGGGTGAAATCAGCGATCTTGTCCGGACGGAGTTCGGATATCACATCATCAAGGTGGAGGACATAAAAGAAGCTGCGACCAAATCCTTGGAAGAGGTACGTGATGAAATCGTAGAAACGCTGACCATGAGTGTCGCAACGGAACTTGCCCATGAAAAGGGTCTGTCTATCATAGACCAGATGCCTTACGATATAGAGTTGTCCGTCTATGCAAAACAGTACGGGCTTGAAGCAAAACGTTCCTCTTATCTCTCAAAAAATGAGCCGGTATCCGGGATTGACGAGAGTGAAAAAATTGGCGAGGCCCTTTTCGCCTTGAGAAAGAACGAGACAACCGAGTTGTTTGAATTGGACGGAAAATTCTATATCTTTCAGGTTTCGGAGAGTAAGGCATCTTATTTGCCCCCATTGAAAGACGTTACTGAGAGAGTGACGGATGATTATACCGACTACCTTGCAGCCCAGGAAGCAACCTCTGCCGCCTCAAAATATCTGGAGGAACTGAAAGAAGGCAAACCCTGGGATAAATTGGCAAAAGAAAAGGGCGTGAAGACCGGAGAGACCGGATTCTTTACACGCGAGGAACCGATATCTGAAATAGGATACTCACCGGAATTGACCGAGGCGGCCTTTGGGCTCAACTCGGGAAAAAGGTATCCTGACAAGGCTTTTGCAACTAACACAGGGGTATTTGTCATCAGGTGGCTGGCAAGGGAAGGGATCGATAATAAGGAATTCCGTGAAGAAGAAAAAGAGTATCGCTCATCCTTAGTGCAGACTAAGCATGGCCGTGTTTTCGAGAACTGGCTTCAAAACCTGCGAAAAAATGCAGATGTAGAAATTGTTAGCCCTGTGAGCGGAGAGTCGTGATCTATAATTGTGCCTGAACGAAATAACTATTTCATAATCTTAATCATAATCTTACTCAAAACGATTATAATTAAGATTACGATTAAGAGTATGAATCCAAAAACAAAATCTTATTCCTCTCCTGTCCGGATAGCGTATTTTTGACCATTGAGGGACAGGAAATAGGTCTTGCCCTCTTCTTCAATGTATTCAGCCAATTGATAATAGGCAGCGCGGTTGAAACGCGCAGGGAAAGAACCTGATTTGACCGTACAGTAAAGGACATTATCCCTCCCAACAGAAAGAGAATCCGGCATTAGCTCTTCTTTGGTATCATCGCTCAGACTAAGCTCGATCCTAATTCCTCGATCCTGGTTCCCTTCCTCATAAGAGATCCGCCTGACCACAAAGGCTGTATCCTCCACCTCCACATAACAAGGCTTACCTGCCCAGTTGATCAGATATCTTCCCTCCAAATCAAGCTCCATATTCTGGTAAAAGAGCCGGATAAATTCCCTGCGGATCATCTCGGTCCCCTGGTGGAACCAACGCCCTTCCTTGTCTATAAATATAAGGCAGGGGGAAATATCATCCATTATTAGCCTCCTTCGATGTTTATACATCCCCGGGAGGGATGGAGTCAAGAGGGGAGGAAAGGGCTCA
>JAOZQV010000434.1 GCA_029932035.1 Deltaproteobacteria bacterium
TGAAAAATTCAAAAAAGATCTACGGGAGATCGGAGAATTTTACGCTGAGTCGGTGGATGTGCGGAAAGATGGTAGCTCGTTTAGTATCGAGGTGAGAGGAGGAGCATTTCTTTACAAGGGCAGACACCATCTGCTTGCGGTGATTAGAGATATTTCCGAGCGAAAGCGGGAGGAGGATAGAATCGAAGGGCTGAACCGTCTCAAGGAAGACCTGCTCGGCTCCGGTTCGTTGGCCGAGAAGATCAAACGTATCACGGATGGCGTGGTCAACATCTTGGGCGCCGACTTTGCCCGCATCTGGCTCACGAACCAAGGGGACATGTGCGACTCCGGTTGCATGCATGCCAAGGTCAGCGAGGGGCCGCACGTCTGTCGTGAGCGGAATAGATGTCTTCATCTGGTGGCCAGTTCGGGACTCTACACCCACATCGATGGAGCGCATAGGAGAGTGCCCTTCGGCTGCTACAAAATCGGGCGCGTTGCGGCCTCTGAAGAGCCTGGGTTTCTCACCAACGATGTCACTCACGACCCGCGCGTCCACAACCATGAGTGGGCGCGGGAACTGGGCCTGGTGTCGTTTGCGGGCTATCGGCTGCTGTCGCACGAGGGGGCGCCGATTGGGGTCCTCGCGCTCTTCAGCAAACAGGCGCTCTCCCCGAGAGAGGAGGCCCTGTTGCAGACAATTGCAGGCACGGCTTCGGAAGTGATCCTGGTCAGCAAGTCCTTGGACGCGCTGCGGGAGAGTGAAGAAAAATACAGGGACTTAGTGGTCTCATTGCCTCAAATTGTTTTTGAAACGGATGTAAGTGGCAATCTTACCTTTGTAAACCAGAATGCCTTTGATCTTTTCGGGTATACCAAAGATGAATTTGATAAAGGTTTTAATGCCCTTCAAATGATAGTTCCAGATGATCGTGACAGGGCAATGATAAATATTCAAAAGATTTTAAATGGCGATATTTTAGTCGGTGAGGAATACACTGCACTAAGGAAAGATGGGACCACGTTCCCGGTTGTGATCCATTCCAATTTTTTTATGCGTGATAATAAACCGATGGGTTTAAGGGGCCTGATTATAAATCTCAGTAAAACCAAAAAGATGGAAACGGATGTCAAACGGCGGGCTATGGCCATGGACCAGTCTACGGAGACTATTGTCATCACTGACACCAAAGGAGTGATTACCTATGTCAACCCGGCTTTTGAAAAGACCACCGGTTATTCCCGCAAAGAAGCTTTAGGCAAAAATCCGCGCATACTTAAAAGCGGAAAGCAAAATGCGATGTTTTACGATGAGCTGTGGCAAACCATATCGAAAGGTAAAACCTGGAGCGGCCGCTTTGTTAATTGTAAAAAGGACGGGTCACAATATACAGAGGAGGCTACCATCTCGCCCGTATTTTCAGACGAGGGAGAAATTGTCAACTACGTGGCTGTTAAACGCGATATCAGTGACAAGTTAGAACTTGAAACCCAGCTCCAGCAGGCCCAGAAGATGGAGGCCATCGGAACTTTGGCTGGGGGCATTGCCCATGACTTCAATAACATCCTTGGAGGCATTATGGGGTATGCGGAGCTGGCAAAGATGAAGGCGCCTGCAGGGAGCAACGTCATTGCTGACCTGGATAAGTTGATAAAATCAAGCAACCGGGCAGCAGCTCTGATTAAACAGATCCTGACCATAAGCCGCCGGCACAAAAAAGAACAAAGACCCGTGCAGGTCAGATATATTGCCGATGAGGCCCTGAAACTACTAAAGGCAACACTGCCCACTACTATCGAGATCCGGGAAGATCTGGCCAGGGACGCAGGTGTTGTTAATGCAGATCCCACCCAGATGCATCAGGTGATCATGAATCTTGCCACCAACGCAGGCCATGCCATGCAGGAGAATGGTGGTGTGCTTGAAGTTAGTCTCGCCAATGTGGAGCTCGATGACATTTCGGCTTCAAAGCATTTAGATCTAACTGCCGGTTCTTACCTTAGACTGACGGTCAGTGACACAGGACACGGAATGACCTCTGAGATAATAGAACGGATCTTTGATCCCTACTTTACCACTAAAGACACGGGTGAGGGAACCGGATTGGGGTTATCCGTGGCCCAGGGCATTGTCAAGGCCCATGGGGGCACAATTACCGTTTATAGCGAACTGGGGAATGGGACCACCTTTAATGTGTATCTACCCATCATTCAGGGGGCAGAAACGGAGGAAAAAGAGGAGTCTGAACAACCCCTACCCACCGGAAACGAGCGTATTCTATTTATAGATGATGAGCAGCTCCTGATAGAGATAGGAAGCCAAATGTTAGAGCTGTTGGGGTATGAAGTGGTTACCGAAAGAATCAGCGTGCAGGCCTTAGAGCTGTTTCGGGCAGAACCTGACAGATTTGATCTGGTGATCACCGATATGACCATGCCTGATATGACGGGAGATAAGCTGGCCCAGGAACTTATGAAAATCCGCCCCGATATCCCGGTCATCCTTTGCACAGGACATAGCAAGCAGATCTCTGAAGAAACAGCAAGAAGCTTGGGTATCCGGGCCTTTGTTATGAAGCCCATCTCAACCCGGGTTATGGCAGAGGCGGTTCGGGAGGCGCTTGGGGATTGACTATTGAATATTAACTATTGGGGGTTGGAGTGTTGGAGTATCGGAGTGTTGGAGTGTTGAGCCAAAAATGGAAAATGCTCTAATTTGTATCCTTTGATCCTTGTTACCCAGAGATCCAAATACGTTGCATATTTGCGAAAAATATTTCATATAGCCATTGTGATCAGAATGATACGTTTTACCCCTTTGCGCGAGAAACCTTTTCTTTTCCTGTTTACCCGGTTATCCCAATTTGATTGACAATATGATACAAAACCGTATAATAACGTAATCGTTGTTCTGCATCATAGAATAATGTGAATTTGAGATCCATTGCTGAAAAATGCCATGCGGGAGTTGGTTGTGTTCAAGAAAAAGAAGGTCAAAAAATCAGAAGCGCTACAGCTAATTCTATTGGATAACCTTTACGCCCAAT
>JAOZQV010000435.1 GCA_029932035.1 Deltaproteobacteria bacterium
CCCGATCGGTAACCGAGCGCCAAAGGCGCTATATAAGAGGTCAACCCTGGAGTTAGAGCAGGAAGACCAGGCGCTCGAAAATATGGCACAATTAGCCGCGCAAGATGTCCTTTCTGCCTATATCGAAATCGCTCGTTCCAGTAAACAGATCATTGCGTCAAGAGCTACCGTCAAATACCAGAAAAAGAAATTAGAGGCAGAGGTTGAGAAATACCGCTTCGGGAAATCGACCATGTTCAGAGTATCCCAGGCGGAGAGGGATCTGGTCGAAAGCCAGGTCCTCTCTGTACGGGCAGTAGCCGATTATATTAAATCACTGACCCAGTTCTATCTCGTTGAGGGGTCGTTGTTAGTCCGGCGTGGGATTTCGGCCCCGGGCAGGGAACCGGTGGACCTGATGTCCGGGAATTGAATATTGACGATTGACTATTGAAAAAACCCGCAACCTGCAACCCGCAACTTGGCCCCCTTAGCCCTTCGTTCAACAATCATCAATCCTGTCGCTCCTCCATTTTTTTAATCATCAGATGATGAAAATCGTCCACGTAATTAAGGGGAATGTCAACCGGCTCAGAGCTTAGGAGTGCGGCATAGGAATCTTTGTGCTCCGGGGCAAAACCGTGCATGGCCGGCAGCGCCTTTATCCCCATATCGCACGGTTCGATCTGCCAGCCAGGATCCATGAGAAGATATTTCTCTCCATACATATGGTTCTCAAAGGCAATGAAGTATTTTTTCTCCTCCTCTTCTGATAACACATGGGAATTAGGGACCTGATTAAGAAGGCTCAGAATCCTCTCCCTGGCCTGTCCGTTCAGGAACCAGAACCTTCCCATAGTGGAATCGTAGACCGCCACATAGTCCTCTCCGAATTTCAGCCCCAGCCCCTCTATCTGGCTTTTGACGTCAACTACTCCTGCTAAAGTCGTCATTCCATGGTCGGAGATTACGGCGAAGTAGAAATCGTCATATCTTTTTTTTACCTCTTCTATGACTCTTTGAATCTGCGTGCTGTACCACTCTATTTTTTCATCAATCTCCTTGCCATCCTTTGTGACCATATGAAGCAGACCATCCATTGCGGCCGTATAGAGGAAGGCAAAACGTATTTCACCTGTCCTTATCTCTTTAATCAACGCTTCGATATTTTCGATTTCTTTCAACCGCCAGTTGGAAATGTGATATGGAATCCCTCTTTCCTCGAGCTTATCAGCGAGATTCTTGACCGGCTTAAGCCCGTCCGGAACAAACATATCTGTTTTTTCAATGTAGTCAAAGTAGTGTATCCGGTCGAAAGGCATTGCGTACATTTCGAAATACCCGGTATATCCATACAGCTTGGCCACTAACTTTGAAAGTATATGACGCACTCTCCACCTGTCAACGATAGCGCCGGGCAGATATGGGAGCAATAGATATTTGAACATTTTGAAGGGCGATTTATCAGGTGCGTAATAATAGAAACTGAAATGCTTGTGGACTGTCGGTTTTTCTCCGGTCAGAATGGTGGGGATGGCAGTGGACGAGTATCCAAACTGCATTCCAACCCTGTATCTGTTGGGGGCAAGGTCTTTGAGGAAATCCCGGTCTTTGATTATCTCCCAGCCCAAGGCATCGATAAACATAAAAAGAGAAAGTTTTTTCATCTAATCACCTCCCCATTATTACTTGCGGGCAATCTCTGCGAGTGAGTTCAACTTCTCCTTTAGAGTTTGAACGGATTCAGCCAGCCCATCCAAGGAGTTGTTGCGGGCCGCCTCTTCACTCTTTAGGGCCACATCATAAATATCCATCAGTCCGAGATTGCCCGAAGCGCCTTTTAATGAATGGGCGGCCTGAGCAGCTTCCTCGGCATTTCCTTCTTTAAGCGCAGAGCGAAGTTTCTCTATATCGGCCATTCCGGTATCGATAAAGAGTTCAAGTATCTCCAAATATTCATCCTCTTCTAACCCCAAATTTTCCGCCAATTCCTTGATATTCATCATGCCTCCTTTCTTAAGACCCATTTTTCAAGGACCTCAAAAACAAGCTCCCTTTTTATTGGTTTTGTTATGTAATCATTCATCCCTGCTTCAAGACATCTTTCCCTATCACCCTTCATGGCATGAGCCGTCATGGCTACAATGGGAACTTTTTTGATTGATGATTGATGATTGATGACTGTCGATTGTTGTTTCTGAACAACGGGCTCAAGTTTCAAGTTCTGAATCTCAAATTTCCTGATTGCCATTGTTGCTTCCAGGCCGTCCAACTCCGGCATTTGAATGTCCATGAAGATCAAGTCAAAATCTTCCGGAGTTCCGGTGAATTTTTCAACCGCCTCTTTCCCGTTATTTGCAATCTCTACCTGGTAACCGGCTTTAGTCAGCATTATCTTCGCCAATTTCTGGTTGACAGGATTGTCCTCGGCTAAGAGGATGCGCACAGAATGTTTCTTTTCCTCTCGCAAAGAGTATTGGGTCATGATTTTCCGGCTTTTCAAGTCAGTCGTTTTGGTACCCTCGACTTTTTTCCCAAGGGCTCCCTCTAACATCAGGTACAAATTCTCCCTGCGAACCGGCTTGCTCAGAAAGCCATCAAACCCTGCTTCTTCGCATTTCCGGGCATCTCTTGCCATTAGGGAAGAGAGGGCCACTAAGGGAAGACGCGTTTTGGGGCCCTTATCATCCCGGCTTTCACCTTCCCAACCCCGGATTTGTTTTGCGATGTCATACCCGCTCACCCCAGGCATCTGGATGTCAAGAATAGAGAGGTGAAATCTATCTCCGGTCTCAATGGCCCGTTGTATAGCCGGTAGGACCTCTTCCCCCCTTGTCAGTGCGACCACACCCATACCGACAGATACTAAGAGATGGTCCAATATCTCTAAGTTCGTCCGGTTATCATCAACAATAAGCACCTTCTTGCCGGAAAGCGATACAGGTGTAAATTTCCCGGGCTCTTTCTCCCCAGCCTTTCCCAGCCACGCTGTAAAATGAAAGATGCTTCCGCCCGAGGAGCTTTCCGCCCAGACGTCGCCATTCATAA
>JAOZQV010000436.1 GCA_029932035.1 Deltaproteobacteria bacterium
TTTCCATTGTCAATCCAAAAGGGCCTGTGTGGGTCGTGAGCGCCCAGGCCTTATCGGGGTGCCTGCCCATGGCCTTCTTTGTTTGTTCAGGATACGTCCTCTCTTCCAGCTTTAGTGCGGGCACATAGCGCTCAATATCCTCGTCTGATTGGACAACGCCTCCCACGTACGACCCTCTTTTCCATTTCCGACCGAACTCATCGATACCGTCCCACCCAGCGAAAGTACCCCCTGATGTCTGCATCTCTTTCGGAATATCTTTCTTGAGACCGGCCCCCAACGGGACACCATTGCACCAGTTCTGAGAATAGATGTGATAGACATCAAAACCCAGCGTATTAAACACGTCTTCCAGTGAACGATACCCCATATTCCTGACGAAATTTGAGTCAATCCCGAATGTCAATAGCGGAACGCGGTCAGGGATCCGGCCGGTTAGTGTTGCCAACACACGTTCTTTTGATGTCATTTCCCCCATTGGTTTCCTCCGATTCTCCCTGAGAATGCGCTACGATTTTATTGCCTTGCGGCGCCCGTGCCGAGATAGGCATCGATCACCTGTGGATCGTTCAGGACATCCTCAGGGTCTCCCTCGGCCAATTTGTGACCGAAATTCAGCACGACGATTCTATCTGCCAGATCACCCACCATCTGCATATCGTGCTCCACCCATATCATGGTGATTCCCATCTCATACTTGATTCTGAGAATAAACCTGGCCAGATCTTCTTTTTCCTGACGATTCATCCCGGCGGAAGGCTCGTCTAAAAGCAGTATCTGCGGTTCCATGGCCAAGGCCCTGCCCAAGCCGACCATTTTCTGAAGGCCATACGCAAGGCTTAGAGCCTCGGTCTTGCGAAATTTTTCCAGTTCCAAGAATTCGACCACTTTTTCAACAACCTCGCGACTTTCAATTTCTTCTCTCTTTGTCCGTCCCCAAAACAGGCCGTTCGACAAGGTGCCCGAACGAATTTTTAGATGGCGGCCCACAAGGAGATTCTCCAGAACCGTCATATGTTGAAACAATTCATTATGCTGAAAGGTACGGGCAATTCCGACCTCCGCCACTTCATGGGCCCTTGAACCGCCCACATCCTTATCGTCAAGCAGGATACGTCCTCCTGTGGGATGGTATATTCCGCTTACACAATTGAGAAGGCTTGTTTTGCCCGCCCCGTTCGGGCCGATGAGCGCCAACAAGTCTCCCTTATAGGAATTAAGGGATATATCGGTTAGGATCTGCAACCCCCCCACTGAAAAATCGACCGAATCTAAACGCAGATGAACCATCTCAGCCATACCACCTCCTGGACCGCCGATATTGTTTGACATCGCGGTAGCTTTTCCGTGATTCCCGGTCTCCCTGGCCTAAATAGAATTCTTGAATATCCTGGTGGCTTTTCAGCCTTTCAGGATCTCCCGCAAACACGATACGGCCGTTTTCCATGATGTAACCATATTCCGCAATTTCAAGGGCAGCCATGGCGTTTTGTTCAACTAACAGGATCGTCACGTCCTGTTCGTCACGGATCACTTTCAGAAGATTTAGAAGCTCCTCCACGACCAATGGGGCAAGACCCAAAGACAATTCATCGATCAATAAGAGGATCGGCCCACAAAGTATGGCGGAAGAGATGGCGAGCATTTGTCGCTCCCCACCGCTCAGGTAGCCTCCCAGGCGACTTTTAAGGTTTCCCAGCACGGGAAAATAAGTATATACGCGCTCAAGTAGGTCCTTTCTGCTCAGTTTTGTGCCCGCAAGGGGTGTACAAACATCCAGGTTCTCCTCTACGGTCAGATTTTCAAATAGTTTGTCACGCTCGGGGACCAGAAGCACGCCTTTCATGCTGATGGCGTGTGGCGGCTTGTTTTGAATGCTGTTCCCCATGAATTCAATTTTGCCTTCCGTCACTTTTGCGTCATCGGTGCCTAAGAACCCGGATATTGCCCTGAGGGTAGTGGTCTTACCCGCCCCGTTCACACCTAAGGCGGCAACGATCTGATGTTGCCTTACTTGGAGTGAGACGCCCTGTACGGCCGTGGAGATGTTGTGGTAAACAACCTCCAGCTTCTCGACATTCAGAAGAACCTCTCCATTGTTCATGTGGCTACCTCCCCACGCTTTTGTGCTTAAATGGCCACAAAAGAAAGTAATCCCGCAAACGATGCCAGATTGCCACGAGCCCGCTGGGCTCCAAAACGAGAAAGATGATCATGATCAGCCCAAAACTGCCATACTTCACCGCAAACATGTAGGTGGTCAAACGGGCGGGCATGGACAAAAGATCGACGGAAGCATCTATAACGTAGGGTAAAATCACAATGAAGATTGTGCCCATCACCGCCCCTAGAATAGAGCCAAGCCCTCCAATGCAAATCATGGCGATGTACTCTATGGTCATGAAGAGCGAAAAAGCCTCAACGGAAACAAACCCTCTGTAGTACGCAAAAAGACAGCCGGTGATGCTGGCTAAAACCGAACTCAAGATGAAAGCGATCAGCTTATAGCGGGCGACCTTAATGCCGAATGCCTCTGCAGCCACATCCCTGGCCCGGATGGCCATCCAGGCCCTTCCTGTTTTTGATCGCACCAAATTCAGTGCGAATACGATCACAATGAAATCTATGATCAATAGCAGGTAATACCACAGGCGGGCGTCTTCTATGACCCATGGGCCGATCTGTGGCGGGTCCACAAGGATACCCGTGGCAAAGCCCCGCTGGGTCTCATATTCCGACCCCAAATAGATGACGATAAAATGAAGGCTGAGGGTGCTCAGCGCCAGATAAAGGCCCTTCAATCGCAATGATGGGAGCCCGAAAATGAGTCCCAGAATGGCACCCATAAGCCCGGAAGCGGGGAGGGTTACAAAGATAGGGGCATTGACCTCTTTAAAAAGGATGGCCGTGGTAAAAGCGCCGGCAGCCACCAGTCCGGCATGACCCAGAGAAATCTGGCCGGCATAGCCCGTAAGCAACATGAGGGCCACCGCGCCGATCAGCGCTAAAAAAACCTG
>JAOZQV010000437.1 GCA_029932035.1 Deltaproteobacteria bacterium
TCAGTGTTCAAATATCTTTTTTCTGTGTCGGAGGCACGCCTTCAGTTCTCCCTAAGCGTTCACAGGTCAAGGGTCTTTCACTGAAAGCGGAACTCACATCCTCAGTGAACCTCTACGATTTTTTTGTGAAGATATTATTTTTCGTAGCCGTTCATAGGTTCAAAGGTTTCTCCTCCTGTGAACACTTACCTCTTCTTATCCTTTCCTCGATTTTCCACCTGGGAGGTGTACCAGTCTATCTGCCTGCACACCCCCCTTATAATCCGGACCTCTCGTGCCCTGAGAGGAAATCTGGAGAGGAACCGACGGATATTTCCGATCCAATGCTCCGGATTCTGGGGATTGATAAATCCTATCTTCAGAAGCACATCTTTCAGGTGGTCATACATACCCTCTAATTCGAAGCTATTGGCAAGACGCGGTGTAACCTCAGCCGGCCTTTCACTTGTGCCCAAGAAGATCTCATAACAGATTAACATAACCGCCTGGGCTAAGTTTAGAGATGAGAAAGAGGCCGTTGGAATGGTAACAACGTTATGGCAGTGGCGGAGCTGGTCATTGGAAAGACCGCGGTCTTCCGGCCCAAAGAGGATGCCAACCAGGTTATTCTGCGAGACAGAGACAAGTCTTTGTGCAAGTGATCGGGGCCGGGCCGTGGTCTGCCTCAAGGATCCGGTACGGGCTGTAGTGCCGATTAGATACTGGTAGGGCTCAAGCCCTTCTCTCAGATCGTGGTAGACCTCCATGTTCTCAATAAGAGCATTCGAACTCCCTGTTGCCATCTTGAGCATACGGCATGGATCACAGTTCTTGGGTTCTATTAGAACAAGCCTGCTCAGACCCATGTTGTTCATGGCTCGGGCTGCTGCCCCTATATTTTCGGGAATCTGGGGCTGCACCAACACTATTGCGATATTGTCAAGGTTTGCTTTCATACGGTAGAAATGCTTAAAGTGAGCTAAAGTGCCTAAAATGCCTAAGTTTGAAGTACCTATTTATCCCGTTTGCAGCGGGGAAGTTAAGGAAGCCATTAATGGTTACGATGTTTTTATTTAAAATGTTTCGCCGAAGGCGCACCACAATTTTAGGCACTTTAGGCATTTCAAACTTTAGGCACTTTTCTTAAGTATCTCAAGGATCTCGGCATTTACTTCATCGCTGTCAAAGGAAAAGGTCACTGTCCCCTCATACACCTCAAAGGAGAGAAGGGCACATTGGTATCCCTCTGCCACGTTCTCTAACATATCTTTGAATTGTGCGGCATAGGGATGGTTCGGGCTGTCCACCTCTGCCGGGAACATTTCAACCTCAAAAGAACCGGATGATTCTTTCATCTCTCAATTATTCCTCCAGAATATGGCAGTGCCTGCAATCAGTACAATTGCACCAAACATGAATATTATATGAAAAGGGAAAAAGTCAAGCAGCACTCCCCCGAGCACGGGACCGGCAAGCATACCGAGACTGTGGCCCAGCGCGAGGAGACCCATTATGGAACCTATTGCGTTGGTTCGTCTCCCCTCAATAACACCAACGGCCATTATGGCGGGGAAAGATACGCCCCCTGCCAATCCAAAAATCCCATTGACAAGGATGAGCCCGCCAAGGGATTCGGCCCTGTCTAAGTAGAGAACGGCCAATATGGCCAAGATTCCCCCTGAGATGGTCAATATCTTCTTGCTGAACCGGTCAGCGAGATACCCCATCGGTACCTGTAGAAGCCCGGCTATAAGGACATTTATCATGACCACTGTCCCGATCTCAGAACTGGAGAGGGCCATTTTCGTGCTCGCGAGGAGAGGCAAAAAGGCCCAGGTGATGCCTATGCAGGTGGTAAAACAG
Organism: Deltaproteobacteria bacterium; assembly: GCA_029932035.1. GTDB lineage: Bacteria > Desulfobacterota > DSM-4660 > Desulfatiglandales > Desulfatiglandaceae > Desulfacyla. The sequence goes on from JAOZQV010000437.1 coordinate 1,843, forward strand.
GTCCGGAATACGAAAAGCGAAAAGATCGAGGGGATCTTTATCAACTTCATATATGGGACTGAACTCTTTGAGACGGAGGGGCCATTTTTTTCGGACATGGTTTCTGCAGGAAGGAAAATGAGGCAGAGCATGAAACCGACAAAGGTCAATGCCGCCATGCCTAAAAATGAGGCCTGAATATTGAACCAGTCTTTTACCAGACCTCCCATTAACGGCCCGCTGCTCAGGCCACCATACAGAGAGACGTTAAACAGACCCATTACACGCCCTTCTTTACCTTTGGGAGTGATTTCCCCAATGTAGGCCTGGGCTACCGGCAGGATCATCGCCGAGGCAAATCCCTGCCCTAATCTGAGCAGTATCAAAGTCTCGACGCTTTTTGAGGCTGTGTAAAGAAGAGATGTCAAGAAGTAGAAGAAAAGACCAAGCGTTAATAGGGGTCTTTTTCCTTTCCGGTCGGAAAGCTTTCCGAAGTAGGGGACAAAGATGGTCCTTGTTAAGGAGAAGGCCCCGAATATAAGACCTATCTGAAGACCGCCTGCCCCGAGTTCATGGGCATACACAGGGAGCAAAGGCGCAACAAGACCAGCCCCCATGGTCGTTACAAAAACTGCCATAAAAAGGGTTATGAATATTTTAACGCTAATTTGGGTTGTTGTTAACACTCAGTATCTTCCTGTCCCGGATAACCGGAAACAAAGAGAGAATTTACAAGCACACGAAGGACACGAATCAGACATTTTTCTTACTCATAATCAAACATCTCTCAAGCTGGCTGTAAAAGAGTATGATTAAGATTACGAGTATGATTATGAATTTTGCCCCAATTCCCGGTCCGACCCCGCTATTCTCCGGGGACAGGGGTCAATTGGCTTTACAGGGGATTGTGGAGTTCTGTCAAGAATAATTTCAGGAGTCCTGAAGGAACAAGGCGCAGGGCATAAGGCGTAAGGTACAAGGAACAAGGTCCGGGTTCATATGCCTCACGCCTTACGCCTTGCGCCTTACGCCTCGTTTTGCTATACTTTAGATCTCAACTATTTAAAAGATGTTGTTTTCTGCGTAATTTTTTGTTTCTCTCTCTGTGTGGCCCCAAGACGGAAGACAATATGGAGTAGCGTTTATGGCAGGACAAGTTTGTCCCCCCTGGATCGGATATTTTCTACTAAAC
>JAOZQV010000090.1:0-5889 GCA_029932035.1 Deltaproteobacteria bacterium
AGCCCCATGGTACGACACACCGACAATTTAAAGAATTACATTGACCTTAAGCTAAACAAAAAAGGGATGGAAGTAATTGGGAACTATCCTGAAGAAGTCCTGCGGCGAGCTGTTTCTTATCTCTACACCAAGGAAACAAAGTCTTCATTCGAGATTGAGCGGGCGACTCCGGATCAGAAACGAGCGGCAAGATTTGTTGAGTTGCTCAAGATGGCAGATGATCGAGAGTTTTTTAATAAGCCATCGCTGGTAGAACTTCAGCAGGCAACAGTTGATGAACGTTTTGCTAACAACGATTTTCGTACTGAACAGAATTATGTCGGACAAACAGTGAGTTTCGGTAATGAGCTAATTTATTTTGTCGCACCCAAGCCAGAAGATATCCCGGAACTCATGGAAGGTATGTTCTATGCGTATAAGCGGATGATGTCTTCCGAAGTTCACCCTGTTGTGATTGCCGCAGCAATCTCATTCGGATTCGTCTTTATGCATCCGTTTGATGATGGCAACGGACGTATTCATCGCTTTCTGATCCATAACATTCTGGCAAAAAGGCGGTTTACCCCGAAGGGTCTCATTTTTCCGATCTCAGCCACCATGCTCCGCAAAATTAAGGAGTACGACGAGACGCTCGAGCTATTCTCAGTGCCTCTGTTGCCGCTATTAGATTTCGAACTGGACAGTGCCGGCAGGATGGAGGTCAAAAATGAAACGGGAGTACATTACAAGTATATGGATATGACCGCTATAGCTGAGCGGCTCTTTGGGTTTATTCAGGATACCATTGAGAATGAGCTGGTGTCGGAACTGGACTTCATCCTCGATTACGACAAGGCTAAACTTACCATCAGGGATATTGTAGACATGCCGGATCAGCTCATCGATCTTTTTATTCGCCTGTGCATTGAAAATAATGGTAGACTGTCAAAGAACAAGCGCAAGAGCAAGTTTGAACAGCTCAAGAATGAAGAAGTTGCCCAAATGGAAGAGTGTGTCCGCAATTCCTTTAACCGGACTTCGACAGTGGCTTGAAGCAAAGAGACGGAAAGCGAGGTGTTTTGGCGCTCCCGGCAAAACACTCCTAAATCTTTTCATGAGAGAAGAAGAATGCCAAACGGTGATATACAGTTTATGCTTGTGATCTTAACGAGTTCGATGTAAGTTGAGGCTATCAAATAGAAGGAGGAATACAAAGAATGGAAATAAAAACATTGGGTATTGTTGGCGCCGGACAGATGGGTTCGGGGATCGCGCAGGTTGCAGCGGCATGCGGGTTATCCGTGGTCATGAATGATATCAAAGATGAATTTGTGGAAAGCGGCTTCTCAACCATTGAAAAGAGTCTTGGGCGAATGGTAAAAAAGGAGAAGATTACTGAAGAAGAGCAAAAGGGGGTTTTGGGGAAAATAGAGGGATCAACCTCTTTGGAAGATATGATCAAGGCAGATTTTGTGGTGGAGGCTGCCACTGAAAACGAGGCCTTAAAGTTAAAAATATTCGAAGAGTTAGATAAGTTTTGTAAAGAAGAAGTTGTTCTTTCTTCCAATACTTCATCCATCTCAATCACCAAAATCGGTGCGGCAACCAAGAGGCCCGAGAAGGTGATAGGAATGCACTTTATGAATCCTGTCCCGATGATGAAACTCGTGGAAATCATAAATGGATTGGCCACTTCTGATGAGACCTTCCAGGATACGCGGGATCTGGCCCTTAAAATGGGCAAGACCCCTGTGCCTGCCAATGATTTCCCGGGATTTGTAGCAAACCGGATATTGATGCCCATGATCAATGAGGCGGTGTATGCCCTTTTCGAAGGTGTAGGGGAAGTAGAGGACATTGACCAGATTATGAAGTTGGGTATGAATCATCCCATGGGACCTCTGGCGTTGGCTGATCTGATCGGCCTGGATACCTGTTTGGCTATTTTGGATGTCCTTCATAAGGGCCTTGGCGACAGCAAGTACAGGGCCTGCCCCCTTCTGAGAAAATATGTTGATGCAGGGTGGTTTGGTAGAAAGACAGGGAGGGGCTTTTATCAGTATTAGGAAGCGCCTAACCCGGACAAGGCAGATTGTTTTGCATTTGATAGGCTATTAGCGTCTTGTAAATAGTGCCTGAACGAAATCCCTATTTCATAATCTTAATCATAATCGTAATCTTACTCAAAACGATTATGATTAAGAGTATGAATCCAAAAACGAATCAAACACTTATGACTATTTTCAAATAAAGTACCTTAAGTTTTGAAATGGGATAAAGAGAACCGGCGTCGGAAGGATTCGGGAGGGTTTGCAAATTCTGTGATCTTTTGGTATGGTGTGCTGAAAGGAAGGAATGCATTGCTAAATCCATATAAAGAGGACTTTTTTACATGGGCGTTACATATTGGAGACTAAGTTATGGCAAAAATACTGATTGTGGACGATGAAGAACATATTCGCTACCTGTATTCAGAGGAGTTGAGTGATGCGGGCTATGAGGTGACTACGGCAGAAAACGGTCATCTGTTGTTGGAAAAGATTGAGGAAGAAAAGCCTGACCTCGTGGTGCTGGATATCAAAATGGTGGATTACAACGGCCTGGATCTCCTGCAGGATATACGAAACAGGTTTTATGACCTCCCGGTTGTGCTCTGTACGGCTTATGACACCTTTAAGGAAGATATGAAATCAATCGCCGCGGATTACTATGTGATAAAGTCATTTGACCTGTCGGAGCTCAAGAGTAAGATAGCCATGGCCTTAGATGCCGGCGCTAAGGAATAAGGGGTTGCCTGAAGATTTTGGAACTACTATTTATGGTATTTTTCACCCCTGATGATGGTATAGGCCCTGTAAAGCTGTTCAACGAGGAGAAGACGACTCATTTCATGGGTCAGTGTCAGTTTTGAGAGCGAAAGAATTTCATTGGCAGAGTTAAGGATCTTCTTTGATAGTCCTAATGGGCCTCCGATAACAAAACAGAGACTTTTCCGGCTTAATGAGAGCCGTTCAATCCATTTGGCTAAGCCTTCCGAGTCATATTCTTTTCCTCTAATTCCTAAGGCTATAATGTGATCCCTTGAGAGAAATTTCTTCTCTATGGATTGGCCCTCAATGGTTAATATCTCCGCACTTGACCGCCCTTTCCGCACTTTTTGGGGCTTTACCTCAATCCATTCTGTGTCAGTGTACCGTCGTAGCCTCTCTAAGTAGAACTGTTCTCCGTCCTTAATGAAAGACGATTTGGTGTTGCCGACAACAATAATTTTGATTTTGGGCATTCAGGCTCCAATTTTATCAAAGGAGCTTGACCAGAGTTGCTACAATGGCGGCTTGGGCAACGAGCATGCCGGCAACCCATTTGATAATTTCGACCCTGGTATTTGCAAGAGCCAATTTGAGGTCCTGCTTCATGGTCAATTCAAGGTCCTTAATGTCCTGCTTAGAAGCTATCCGGTCTTCAATTATTTCAGCAAAAGCTTCAGCTTGAACTTCGGCCTGTTTTTCAGGTACCCCAGCGTTTTTCAATCTCTTAGCAAATGCGAGTGTATCAAAGGCAATTGTTCCAGGCATTTTCCCACCTCCTTCAAACATATTATAATAAGCATGCTTGATTTGACAACCAAATAACGAGATTATCAAGGGATATGTGGAAATCTTGATCCCATAACGGCTCACTTCGCCCTGGTGAGTCGATTTTTTTTGACATCTAAAGCCTGTTCTGCAAAACTAAATAGTCTTGCCCGAAAATTTTATAGCGAGTTTTGCACGGTGTTGAATTAGCGATGCATAACAAATGCCCAAGTTTCTTATAACCCTGAATCCCGCTTTCAGCGGGAAACCTGTGTACGATTACGTTAAATGGTATGAATTCAAATCATAATAAATACTTAACCACTCAACCACTCAACCACCAAACCAGGTCTGTTATCAGAAGGTTAGGCGCTTCAACGCTTGAATATGTGCGCAGGATGGGGATTATGTGCCTTTTTTTAGTAAAGGCTGTCCTTTTCATGGTTATCCCCCCTCTCAAGTTCAACCGGTTCCTCAAGCAGGTCCGCTTTATAGGTCTGCAATCGGTGGTTTTAATCCTTCTCACAGGGGGATTTACAGGGATGGTATTGGGGTTCCAGGGGTTTTATAGTTTGAGCAAATTCGGATCCGATGCCTTTTTAGGCCCAATGGTGGGACTTGCCCTCATCAAGGAGTTGGGGCCGGTTCTGGCAGCTTTGATGGTCACGGGTCGGGCAGGCTCAGCCATTACCGCTGAGATCGGGATCATGCGCATGAGCGAACAGATCGATGCCCTGGAACTGATGGGTTTGAATCCATACCGTTACTTAGTGGTCCCGAATCTCTTAGCGGCCATGATCTGTCTTCCCCTGCTGACCGCCATCTTTGATGTGGTCGGGATTTTCGGGGGATATTTGATCGGGGGGAAGCTCCTCGGGGTCGGAGCCGGCACCTACTTTGGAGAGATGGCCAGTTATGTGGAAATGCAGGATGTCATGGAGGGGTTCTATAAATCTCTCAGCTTTGGCGTTATAATTGTATGGGTATGCTGTTTTAAAGGCTATTATGCCGGGATATTCACGGGCTTTGGTTCAGAGGGCGTCAGCAGGGCGACTACGCAAGCGGTTGTTCTTTCGTCAGTGTTGATCCTTGTCTGGGATTATTTTATGACTTCGATTTTGTTTTAGGAAATAGGCATGATCAAGATTGAAAATCTTTACAGATCCTTCGACGGAAATGAGGTCTTTAGAGGGATTTCATTGGAGATTATGAAGGGTGAGGTCCTCGCCCTTATAGGGAGAAGCGGTTGTGGAAAGAGTGTGCTTTTGAAGCATGTATCAGGGTTGATGAAACCTGAGAAGGGCCGCGTGGTGGTGGACGGCAGAGAGATGGATATGGTTAGAGGGAGAAATTTAACGTCCTTGAGGGACCGTTTGGGGTTTCTCTTTCAGGGGGGAGCTCTCTTTGACTCCATGAATGTTTTCGAAAACGTTGCTTTTCCCCTCAAGGAAAAGACTAAGTTGAGCGATAAACGTATTCAGGCGAGGGTCTTTGAGGAATTGGAGAATGTCGGTCTGTCAGGTTCGGAATACAAGTATCCGTCCCAGATCAGTGGGGGGATGGTGAAACGAGCTGCTCTCGCCAGGGCGTTGGTTGGAGATCCGGAAATCATGCTCTTTGATGAACCAACCACGGGCCTTGATCCGGTTACAGGTCATGCGATTATAGAACTCATTGATTCCTGTCACCGGCGACTTCATTTTACCGGGATCATCGTGACCCATGAGATTTCAAAGGTCTTTGGCATTGTCGACAGGGTGGCCATGCTCCATGAGGGTGTGGTATGGGCCGAGGGGACTCCCTCCGAGTTCTCTTCTTTCGAAGATCCTGTTGTCCGGACATTTGTCGGAGATTCGACCATCTCCAAGGGAGGGATGCATGAAAAAATTTGATCTTGAATTGGCTGTCGGTGTTTTTATGATCATTGGGATCATCTGTCTTGGATACCTCTCAATCAAATTAGGTAAGATGGAGGTCTTCGGTGATAAAGGGTACGAGATTCAGGCCATTTTTTCTAACAGTGGAGGCTTGAAGTCCGGCTCGTCGGTCGTTATTGCAGGAGTGGAAGTAGGGCGAGTTAAGCGGGTTGCCTTGGATGATTACCAGGCCAAGGTCGTTCTCAACCTTCCTCTGAATGTAAAGATACAAGAGGACGCCATTGCCTCCATAAAGACCAAAGGGTTGATCGGTGAGAAGTATGTGGAGATTACGCCTGGAGGCGCTGATGAGCTTATCGAACCAGGCGGACGTATAAGGGATACACAGTCTGCCATTGATTTTGAAGAAATAATCTCGAATTACGTTTTTGGGAAAATCTGACGGGTTGCGGGTTGCG
>JAOZQV010000090.1:5989-10317 GCA_029932035.1 Deltaproteobacteria bacterium
CGGGTTGCGGGTTTATCCAATACCCAATACCCAGTATCCAGCAATGAAGTGGGGAGTGTGAAATGTGGAGTTGAGAGTTTAAATCGGAATTCTTCCTTTTTTAACTTTAGGCACTCCGAACTCGTAACTTCAAACTTGGACAAACCAGCATCCAGAATCCAGGGAGGTACGTATGATCTGTAAGCGCTTAATAATGGTCCCTCTTCTCTTTTTTATGACGCTTGTTATTTCAGGCTCATCTATCGCAGGAGGGCCAACGGAGGATGTCAGGAAGACAACCGATAGACTGCTTGCTGTTGTAAGTGATCCTGCCATGAAAAGCGCTGATATGGCTGCAGAGAGGGCCAGGCGTATTCGGAAGGCCGTGGATGAGAGGTTTGACTGGAAGGAGATGTCGAAAAGGACCCTTGCCAGGCATTGGAAGAAAAGGACTGAGCGGGAAAAAGAGGAGTTCATAGATCTCTTCGGAAAGCTGTTAGAGCGCACCTATCTCGATAAGGTGGAGAGCTATTCGGGTGAGAAGGTCCTATATGTGGGTGAAAAAGTTGATGGGAAATACGGCATTGTGGTAGTCAAGATTGTAACTAAGAAGGATACTGAGATTCTGGTCAAATACAAGCTCAAAAACAAGGGGGGCGAATGGTTAGTCTATGACATATCCATAGAAGGGGTCAGCCTTGTAAATAATTACAGAAAACAGTTCAACAGTATAATGACACGATCGTCTTACGAGGATTTGATCAAAAAGTTGAGGAAAAAGGTCGAGGGGAAGGATTAGTAGAGGATATCGAACCGCAGAATTTCGAAGTAAGGAAGAAAGGGAAGTTGAAGGTGCGGATTAAATGAGGATGTCGAACCGAAGAATACAGAATGTAGAGTGGATTCGAAGGAGCCTGTTAATGGGGATCTCTATCAGGGTTCTATTTTCTTTAGTATGTTGGCTAAGTATGTTTACATCTTTTTGTTTTGCAGAGAAGGGGCAGACATGGCCAGGCCATGTTGAGGGAGAGACATTTTTACTTGCCACTGAGGTGGAGGGCCATGAGCTGGCCCGGATGGTATATGCAGAAGGGCGGCGAACTGAACCAGGTCCAGCGGTTAATCCTTCAAATATGAAGATTGCCCAGGTAAGGGATCCTCAGGAGGTCTCAGATTCGTCTGAGCCTTGGGAGGATGAGGCAGAGGAAATAGATTCTATTTCCGACCCCCTTGAACCGATGAACCGTGCCTTCTTCCAGTTTAATGACAAGTTATACTTCTGGGTTCTGAAGCCGGTGGCGACCGGTTATAGTAAGGTGGTCCCACAGTTCGGAAGGGTATGCATACGCAACTTCTTCTCCAACCTTGTCATGCCGGTCCGCGCTGTCAGTTGCCTATTACAGGGCAAGTTCGAGTCGTTGGGCATTGAGCTGGTTCGTTTTGTTGTTAATACCTCTGCCGGGTTTCTGGGTTTTCAGGATGTGGCAAAGCAGGCCCTGGATTTCCCTGTGCAGGATGAGGATCTTGGACAGGTCTTTGCGTTTTACGGCATCGGACCCGGTTTTTATATCGATCTGCCGTTTTTGGGGCCCTACAGTTTCCGGGACGCGGTCGGTTGGGGGGGCGGCCTGTTTATTAATCCCTTAAACTATGTGGTTGATTTCTGGCCCAATGTGGGTGTCAGGACTTACGACATAGTGAACAATACTTCTCTGAGGATTGGAGATTATGAAGCTATGAAAGAGGCGGCGCTTGATCCGTATGTTTCCATGAGAGACGCCTACTATCAGTACCGCCTCAATCTGATTGAGAAATAGAAACAAGTGCCTAAAGTGAACTAAAGTGAACTAAAGTTTAAAGTGTGGAGTGTGGAGTGCCTAAAGTTGTGGTACGCCTTCGGCGAACAGTTTTGAAAAGAGAAGTGTTTGTTGGATAACGTGCCTCCTTGGATGCTGGATACTGGATTCTGAACACTGGATTCTGGATACTGGATTCTGGTCGAAGATCCCGTTTTAAACGGGGATTCTAGATGAACCCGCAACCCGCAACATCCAATCAAAAATCATCAATCAACAATCATAAATCCTACATGGGGTAGTCACCAAATCGCATCATCAATGCCTTTAACCTTGACTTAGATTCCTCTATATCTTCAACCTGAATGGTGCAGACCGGGGTTTCGATGATACCCATATCCCATAATATCTCTTTTAAGATGGGTGCAGGCGCCTGGAGATAGATATCTCTCATATCCCGGAGGTAGTCTCCGAGTTCCCATATTTGCTGCAGATGATCAGGGTAGTCTTTCTTGTGAGCGGATAAATCAAGGGATGACTGGGTTATTTTTTCCCAGGCCTTTGGGGCCAGGTTAGCCCCCATCGAAACCACCCCGCTCGTGCTTGGGTGGTCTAAGAAATGTAATTCTTCTCCGTCGTAGATCTTGAATTTAGGGCGCCTTCGACATGCCTTATGGTAGTTGTGTACCCTGTCCAATGCCCCGGAATATATGAGACCGATGATCCCCTCAAGACTGACCAGCTCCTTAAGAACAGCCGTGCGGATGTTATTTCTCTTAAGAGGTCTTGCCAAGCCATTTATAAATTCCGGATCATTGTGGAGTATATAGGGCCTTCCCACCACGGAACAAAGGGCTTTGTAGAGACCAGGGAGACCCCGGTTGCTATGATAGTAAAGGGGCGTGTCTATCCAGAAAAGATCACCCATATATCCACGTTTGTCAATAACCCCTTTGAGGGCAATTGTTGTGCGTCTTGACTCTGCTTCATCATCCTGGGAAACCCATATTAAGATTGGAATCGGATTTTGAGCCATAGCAGGGATGGCCTGTTCTAAAAGCTCTACCCTCTGTTCAGTGTGCAGGTTCTTACCTTCTCCGGTATGAGGGCTTGCTAAGAAAACCGCCTGGGCATGGGGGGATACGCGGGTAAGAAGCTTTCTCAGGCCGGGACCGTCAATTGCTCCACCCTTTGTAAACGGGGTGATTATGTCAACTATGAGCCCGCGTGGCGCGGTTAATACCTGCATTGGATATAAATCCTTCTCTTCCCAAGAGGTCGTGAAGATGAAGCACTCCCTTAACCCGCCGCTGTTTATCCACAACAACGAGGTGGGTTATGGCATGGAGTTCCATTAAGCCCAAGGCCTCTGCCGAGGTCTCATTTTCATCGATTGTCTTTGGGGACAAACTCATAATTTCTTCGACCTTCATCTCGGGTATATTTTTTTTGTTTATTAGTGCCCTTCTTAAATCCCCGTCGCTGATAATACCCTCAAGCCTCTGGTCTTTCCCTGTTATCAGGGTGGCGCCGATCTTTTTTGCGTTAATTTCCTCAATGGCCTGCCCGACCTTGGAACCTAAAAGGACTGTTGGTATGTGCTTATCGGTGAGCATAACCTCTTTTACCTTGAAGCCGAGTCTTTCTCCAAGACTGCCGCCGGGATGGAACCGTCTAAAATCGTCTTTATTAAAACGCCTCTGATTGAGCAGGACCACGGCAAGGGCATCGCCCATGGCAAGGGCGGCAGTGGTGCTGGCAGTGGGCGCGAGCCCCAAGGGACAAGCCTCTCTTTCTACGCCTACGTCTATGACGATATCGCTAACATCCGCCATTGGAGAATCAAGACCGCCGGTAAAAAGGATGATTTTTACGCCCATATTCTTTAGCATGGGCAGGATTCTGTTAATCTCAGAGGTATGTCCGGTGTTGGATATGGCTAAGATGACATCATCCGGTGTTGCCATACCGAGGTCTCCGTGGATGGCTTCGGCCGGATGCAGAAACAGCGAAGATGTCCCGGTGCTGTTGAGTGTGGCGGATATCTTCCTGGCAACCAGGCCTGATTTGCCCATCCCCGTAAGGATGACCCTCCCCTTGGCTTTCAGGATTGTCTCTACTGTCTTTTCAAATTCAGGCCCGATTCGTTCTATCAGTCCGAAGATGCTTTCGGCCTCGATTGTTAAGACATTTTTGGCTTGTTCAAGAATCATTAACGGAAAAGATCTCTCGCAAAGGCGCAAAGACGCCAAGTTTTAAAGGAAAAGTTTACTTAATTCCTCAATTCCTAAATTCGCAATTCCGGTTTATCCGATTATCAATTACCATTTTATGTATGTTTTCTCAAGGAGTAAGTGAAATTCTTTTGATTTGACACGCTGTTGTGTGATATCTGGTGAGAAGTGTGGAGTGTGAAGTGGGGAGTTTGAAGCGCGTAAAATTGGTGAATGATCGCCGAAGGCGCACCACAACTCCACACCCACACTCAAAACTTCGGATACCTGTAACTTCAGACGAATCTCTCTTCAGGCAGAGATGGATGGAAAAAAGTGT
>JAOZQV010000090.1:10327-11397 GCA_029932035.1 Deltaproteobacteria bacterium
TGGTCAAAAAAGATGAAACGTTTTTTACTCGCAGGCCTGCTTGCCCTGACCATTCATGGGCTCTTCTTCGGGTTTGTACCCTTAGCGTTTGAGAAAAAATCCCCGGCAAAGCCGCATATAATCACCATATCCCTTGCATCCTATCACCCGGTTAAGCCAAAGCCTGTTGCTAAGCCTCCCCGGATTACACAAGAGGTAGATTCCCAAAAGCTCCCTAAAAAGAAGCAGGAGAACCTCATCAGGCCTCTGCCCGAGAAAAAAACAGCTAAGGCCCCCCGGAAGATGTTGCAAGCCAAGAAGGAGGTCGTGAAACATCCCGAAAAGGTCGTGCGGCCTCAAAAGAAGAAAATAAAACCCCGAAAAAGGGTTCCAAAACCCGAGAAGAAAGCGACAAAACCAAAAACGAAGCCAAAGGCCCCTGTCAAGACCGTTACGGCATCACTGGCCCCTGAGAAACAAATAGTCCCTGTTGCGCCCCCACCATCCACTCATGCCTCAGCTTCACCAAAGGCGGATGTAGCGCTTCCGATTGAGCCCTTCCCTGATATTCCGGAAGATAGTTCGGTTGAGAGAGGAACGGAAATTGCCTCGATTCCACCTGTAAAGGCGGTCCGTGAGGCCAGACCTGCCTATAAAGTAAACCCTCCTCCGCCATATCCCAAACGGGCCAGGAGAAGGGGGTACGAGGGGACCGTAATCTTAGAGGCGCTGGTCGATGGGAGCGGTAGAGTCAAGGAGTTGCGTGTCCTGACGTCCAGCGGACACCGGGTTTTAGACAAAGCGGCCCTGAAGTCGGTAAACGGGTGGCTCTTTGAACCCGGTATGGTGGGGGACGAAAAGGTGGATATGTGGGTCAGGGTTCCAGTGCGGTTTGAGTTGAGAGGAGGTTAGAGCACAACAAGTGTGGAATTTGGAGTGTGGGGTTTGGAGTTGCGGTATGCCTTCGGCGATTCAGTTTTGAAAAGAGAAATGTTTGTTTCGTCCAATAGTCATCCGGTGTTTAAAATGAACAGATTTCCTTAACTTCCCCGCTGCAAGCGGGATAAATAGGCACTCCACACTCCACACTT
>JAOZQV010000091.1 GCA_029932035.1 Deltaproteobacteria bacterium
TTAGCTTTCTCTTCAGATCCCTAATCGCCTTTTCTATCTGATTATCACGAACAATGACTTTCATATCTAATATCCTCGTTTAAATATTGCCAAAAAAAAGCACCTCAATCGGATTTGAGATGCTTTTCCTTCCCTTTAAAAACAAATGTGCCTTTAAATGGTACAATATATCACTTCAGGGGCATATACACATTTGGTTTTACCTCTTGAATTGTCATGCAGGTTAAAAAGCTCTCAACAGTTGTGGGGGGAATATTGAATCGATTAGGACCGGAAGCCCTTATAAAACACGACTGAACTGGATAACTTCCGATCATTTTTAATCACCCCCTTTGCCCTTTTTCCTATTAAATGTTGTTAAGTCTATTTCCTGAAAAACCCTTTGTCAATCTTTTTCTTGGCTTTCAGACCCTAAGGGCTAATTTGGCTACTGCCTCAATATGATAGGTATGGGGAAACATGTCAACAGGCTGAATTTCAAGGAGCTCATACTCTTTGGTCATCTCGGACAGATCCCTGGCCAAGGTAGCGGGATTACACGAGATATAGACAATTTTTTCAGGGGATAGAGCCATGGCTTGGGCCAATACATCCTTGTGCATACCTGCCCGGGGTGGATCTATGATTAAAAGATCGGGTCTGAAGGTGATATCCGCTAATTTTTCCCTGATATCACCGCATATAAACCGACAGTTCTCAAGCCCGTTTTCCTCAGCGTTCCTGACCGCATCAGATGTGGCGCTCCTGCTGATCTCTATTCCGGTGACGGCCTGGACCCTGTTGGCTAAGAAGATAGGGATGGTGCCGGTGCCGCTGTACAGGTCAAGCACGGTTTCAGAACTTCCAATCTCTCCGTAAGTTGCCATGCTCTGATATAGTTGTTCGGCAGCCCTGGAATTGGTCTGGAAGAAGGAGTTTGCCGAGATCTGGAAGGTGAAGGCGCCTATCCTGTCTCTAATATACCCCTCCCCGTAAAGGATCGCTTCACTCTCTCCAACAGCTATGGAGGCCCTCCGGCTGTTGATATTATTTACCACAGTCTTGATCCGTGTAAGCCTGTGGACGAGCATATCCGCCAATGGCTGCACGACATCCCGCCTCTCTTCTGACGTGATTAGGTTGACCATCCATTCATCAAAGGCAACGGAATAACGGATCATCAGAAAGCGCCAGAATCCCTGGTGGCTTTTCAGGCCATAGACAGGTATCCCGGAGTCCTTGACATAATCCCTGACCATGTTCAGGATTTGGTTACCCGTTTCCTGCTGGAGCAGGCACGCCTCAACGTCAATGACCTTGTGATAAGTCCCTGGCACGTGGAGACCCAGGGCAAACTCACCCTCGTCTTTCCGCCTGTCCAATTCATCGGGGAGATGCCAGCGCCTGTCAGAGAATGAAAACTCCATCTTATTTCTGTAGGCAAACCTCTTCACGGAAGGGATAATAGGATGGATTGTTATATCTTTTATCCCTCCAATACGCTCCACAGGCTCCCGCACGTGCGCCCTCTTGAACTCCAGCTGTTTTTCGTAGGCCACGTTCTGCCACTGACAACCGCCGCAATATCCAAAGTAGGGGCATGGCGCCTCTTCCCGATCAGGGGAGGGGGAGAGGATTTCTATCAGGCCTGCCTCTGCGTAATCTTTCTTCTTCTTGTAGATCTTAGCCTTTATCCTGTCCCCCGGGACCCCGCCCCGGACAAAGACCACAAGGCCGTCCAATCGGCCGATCCCCCGTCCGCCATAAGCCATGTTTTCTATGGCTATTTCAACTATTTCACCTTTTCGAATTGTCGTCATGGTCTTACGGTCGACACATCAATGATTCCGGTATCTTAACAACTGGAGCAGGGTCCATTTTGTGTCTGTTGGCCTGGTGAAGCCCCTGGTATATGCCTAAGACCTCTTTCTGCCTTGGGCTCAATTGGTCTTGATCTTCAACTTCGGCTTCAAGCCGAATAACCTCTTCGAGTTCAGCATAAGTGGCCCCAATCTGGCTCTCATCTGTGCGGTTATCAGACCAGAGCCCGTCAGTGGGAGAAGCATTCAAAATCGCCTCGGAAACGCCTAATTCCTTACCAATCAGATAGACTTCCGACTTCATTAGATCGGCTATCGGCGAGATATCGACCCCGCCGTCGCCGTATTTGGTGAAAAATCCTATCCCAAAATCTTCAACCTTGTTGCCGGTCCCAACGACCAACATCCTGTGATGGGTGGCATACATATAAAGCGTCACCATCCTCATCCGTGACCGGGTATTGGCCATGGTCAACCCATCCTGGATATCCGGCGGGAAGATCTTTTCCAGCGCCTGGAATGCCGGTGTGAGATCAGTCGTGATTCCTCTGACATGATCGTAATTTTTCTCTAACCATTCGATATGCTGCTCGGCAAGGGATACCTGTTCTAAGGCTTGATAGATAGGCATGTTCAAGAGGATTGTCGATTTCTTGGTTTTTGCGCATAGGGTGGAGGTAACCGCGGAGTCTACACCCCCTGAAATCCCCACCACAAATCCCTTCAAGCCTGCCTCATCACAATAGGCCTTTAACCAGTTAACGATATGTTCGATGACTTTGGCGGTTTGCATATTTGAAATGCCCTATTTCATAAAAGCAGTTTTACGGCGCGATGATTGGCGGAGGGCAATCAGGGGAGATTATGATCTATTTCTATGGAGCCACCGTGCGGAATCGAACCGCAGACATCCTCATTACGAGTGAGGTGCTCTGCCAACTGAGCTACGGTGGCTCAAAAACAGTTTTCCGGCAATATAGTTGCTTTTTTCCCGCCTGTCCATTAATTTATCATGTTAATTGTCCGATGCCTAATGACCAACACCCACAACTCGTAAAAAGACAGGGGTCAGAAGTCAGAGGTCAAACTCGCAACCCGCTGGCTTTTCAATCATCAATCAACAATCATCAATCCAAGAGCCCGTAACCCGTAACCAGGCACCCAAAGAAGGATTCTCCTATGAAAGAGCCGAAAGACTACATCATTTTTCCGTTGGATGTTCCATCATACGATGAGGCTATCTCCTATGCTGAGACCCTTGATGGTCATGTGGGCCTTTTCAAGGTAGGCCTGGAATTATTTATAGCCCAGGGGCCTGAAATACTCAAGGCTATACGCAACAGGACTGACGCCGGGATATTTCTCGACCTGAAACTCCACGATATCCCTGCCACTGTCAAGCGGGCCTTTATGGCGGCAAGCGTTTATCGGCCGCATTTTGTGACGGTCCACTGTGACGAGGGAGATGAGAGCCTCAGAGGCGCTGCACAAGAGAATCCGGGCAATACAAGAATATTGGCAATCACCGTCCTTACAAGCCTCAATCAGGAAAAATTGAAGAAATTAGGTTACGCGCGAGAGTATGCGAATAATGTTTCCGCATTAGTCCTCCTGAAGGCGCGCATGGCAAGAGACGCAGGATGTCATGGCGTGGTATGCTCCGGTCTTGAAGTGGCAGCGGTGAGAAGGGAGATCGGTCCTCATATGATTGCGGTGACCCCGGGGATACGACCGGCCTGGACTGTGGTCGATCAGGACGACCAGAAACGGATCGTAACGCCCGCAGATGCCGTCAGGAACGGCTCGGACTACGTGGTAATAGGACGTCCGATTCGTGACGCAAAGGACCCGCAGGATGCGGCTAAAAGAGTGGCAGAGGAGATAGCCTCAGCGCTGTAAAACAAGTTTATCCCTGTGTACGGCCATAAGGGTAACCATCGCCTTTGCAGATAGGAATTCCTCATCTTCTCTGACATCAAAGACTTCTGATTCTGATATTATAATCTGACTGCCATCCCTGATCACCTTAGAGCGACAAATAAGGACATCACCGTATGCGGGCCTAAGAAAGTTGATCTTGAACTCGATGGTCAGGATCTGAAAATCTTCCGGAACAGTGGTAAAGGCAGAGTATCCGGCCGTATGATCCGCCATGGTTGCCATCACTCCGGCGTGGATAAAGCCATCCTGCTGCCGGTGATGCTCCTCGATTTTCACCCTTGCCTGAAAATAGCCCCTTTTCACCACTTCCGCTTCGAACTGGCAATATTTGATAAATCCGCGAGAATAGTCTCGTACCAAAAAAGCCGCCCTATCCTCAAAAATCTCCGCTGTCATCTGAATCCTATCTAAGAAAGAATTTTTCTGCGTTCCCTCAAATTTTCAATACACTATTCTTAATTCACGACCTTTGGTCCTGACCGCCCCCTTCAAGGGGTGTATCAAAATAGCTTTTATAACCATTGCTTTTCCAAGTCAACATCAAGCCGGCAATTCACAATCCTAAATTTACAAACATGCCCCCCATGCCAGGAAAATGCAGCGCTCAATCAATTTGACAAAGTGGGTGACTTGAGAGAAAATAAAGTGTTGGTTTTGCAAATCAGAAAAATGAGTTACCAAAGGAGGTTGACTTTGCTCCACACAGCAAATGCCCAGGAGATAAGGGATGGCCGAGTCACGGACGTCTACTTTGAAAGAGCTGTTGGTTAGACACGCCGGCTTCCAGGAGGGGGAATTTCAAAGAGATCATGGCGGAGGTCCGATGGGAACTTGACCTCAGAGGCTTTGAGCATGTGAAGCTTCTTCTGAGCGGCAGTCTGAATAAGTACCAGATTCAGGAATATAATGAGTTCGCCGATGCCTATGGCGTGGGCACGGCGATCAGCAACGCCCCTGTCATCGACTTCTCCATGGACATTGTGGAAGTTGATGGCAAACCTTTGGCAAAACGGTGAAAAAGATCCGGATCAAAAGGGGTGTTTCGCTGCAAGGACTGCCTTGAAATCGTGGTTCTCCCTTCAGGCAAAAACCCGGCTTCCTGTGCGTGCGGCGGGAAAATGGAGAACATATTAAGGCCCTTTGTCTTCAAAGGAAAGACGGAAACTGTCCTGCCAGTACCGAAAGAGACCCGTGAATTTGTGATCAACCAATTAGAAAAAGTAAATATTTAGAGGCTCCATCCTGGGCAAACGAAATCATCAGATAAGAACAAACAGCCTGAGTCGGATGCTCGTCTACGTGCTTGGACACAGACCTGATGAGTTCGGCCTGGTCCCTGACAGTGAGGGCTTTGTGCCCTACAAGGAGCTCCTGCAGGCCATTCATGAGGAGGAGGGATGGCGTTATGTAAGGCGATCCCATATCAATGAGGTCCTCCTGGGAAGAGATAGACCGCTCTTTGAATCTGAGGATGAACGTATCAGGTCAGTAGAACAGCGTTGGGACCTGGACCTCCATAACCCTGCCCAATTTATCCCTAAAATCCTCTTTACTGCCGTAAGACGTAGGGCCCATCCCGTGGTGATGGAAAGGGGCTTAAGCGCGGCCGAAGACAAATACCTGGTCCTCACACCGGCGAGGGAAATGGCCTTGAGGATCGGGCGAAGGCGCGATCAGGCCCCGGTATTGCTGGAAATTTTGGCCGAGGCTGCTAAAGAGAAGAGGGGCTTATTCTTTTCGTTCGGGGATCTTTTTCTGAGCCCAGAAATCCCGGCCAAATTTATTGCAGGGCCTCCTCTGCCTATGGAGATGTTTGAGCGGCGGAAGGAAAAGGCTAAAGAAAAGGAGAAACCCGTAAAAGGCCCTCCGACTCCTTCACCGGGCACCTTTATCTTAGATCCTTCAAGAGACCCTGACCCTTACAGGAAGGCAAAGGGAAAAAAGAGGAAGGGATGGAAAGAGGCGGCTAAAAAGATGCGGCGGGACCGGAAAGGGAGACCGTAACCGAAGATGTCTCACGCAAAGGCGCAAAGACGCCAAGTTTTTTAAGCAAAATATGAATTCTTGACGGAACATACTATTTATCCAATACCCAGTACCTAATGCCCAGTATCCAGCATCCCCGTAACCCGTAACTCGCAACCCGGTTACTTTTCAATCGACAATCCAAAGGCCCGCAACTCATCTGAGGGGCCTTTTATACCCACACCCCCTTTTACGGCAGGTCAAAACCGGTCCGGTTTTCTTCCTCTCCTTTATGCTCAAGACCTTGGTCCCGCATTCGGGACAGGTATCATCAAAGGGTTCATCCCAGGTGGCAAATTTGCACTTCGGATACTGGTTGCAGGCGTAAAACTTCTTTCCCTTTTTGGATCTCTTTTCCACTAATATTCCCTGGCAATCCTTCTCAGGGCATGGCACGCCGGTACTGACCGGTTCGGGTGTCCAGATGTTCTTACATTCCGGATAGCCGGAGCAGGCGACAAAAGATCCGAACTTCCCATTCTTAGTTACCATGGGTCGGCCGCATTTCTCACAGATACCCTCTTCCTTACCTGTCTCGGCCGCGGTCTCAACAATAATCCGGCCCTTTTCATCCCGGGTAAAATTAGAGGTATTTCTGCATTCAGGGTAGCCGGTACAGGCTAAGAAAATACCGTTTCGACCCGATTTGATGGCCATTGGCCGGTCACACTTTGAGCAGGAAATCCCGGCCAGGACCTCCCCCTTCATCTCATTGGTCGCCCTTTCCAGATCCTTCTCAAAGGCCTCATAGAACTCCTTTAAGATATCGATCCACTGCGCCTCCCCCCGCTCAATTTTATCTAAGTTGTTTTCCATCTGGGCGGTGAAGGCAGTGTCTATTATATCGGGAAAGCTCTGGACCAGCAGATCCGTCACCAGGAAGCCCAATTCCGTGGGCATAAAACGCCTTTTTTCTACGGAAACATACTCCCTCCCACTGATGTTGGCCAAGATTGCCGCATAAGTTGAGGGCCGGCCGATACCGTTTTCCTCTAAGGCCTTGATCAGGGTGGCCTCTGTAAATCTGGGTGGGGGCTGTGTAAAATGCTGGGCAGGGTCCAATTTTATGAGGTCGAGGATCTGATCTTTCCGCAAAGGGGGTAGCAGGGCCTCCTGGTCTTTCCCGGGCCCGGCATTATTAGAGCTTTCTTCATAAAGAGTGGTGAATCCCTTAAATAAGACCACAGAACCGTTTGCCCTGAAAGCCGCCTTTCCAACGCTGATCTCGGCCTGGGTCTTATTTAATATGGCAGGACTCATCTGGCAGGCAATAAACCGTTTCCAGATAAGGATATAGAGCGCCAACTGGTCTTTGGAGAGATAGGGTGCAACCACTTTCGGGCTAAGCTCTGCCGACGTGGCCCTGATAGCCTCATGGGCCTCTTGAGCGCCCTTTCGGCTCTTGAACCTGTTCGGTTTGTCAGGGAGATAATCCTTGCCAAAGGTCTCTTGAATAAATCTCCGGGCCTCGGTTATGGCATCGTCCGAAAGCCGGAAAGAATCTGTCCTCATATAGGTAATCAGGCCAACCAGCCCCCGTTTTCCGAGATCCACGCCCTCGTACAGACTCTGTGCAATGGACATGGTCTTTTTGGCCGAGAACCTCAGTCTTCGGAATGACTCCTGCTGAAGAAAACTGGTAATGAAGGGCGGGGGCGGATTTCTCCTTGTCTTTTTTTGTGTGATCTTTGAGACCTTAAATGGAAGACCTTCTACCTCCGAAACAATCTTGAGGGTTTGTTCCCTATTTTTGAGGTCGGCCTTTTTGCCGTCATATTTGAAGAGTCTGGCCTCAAAAGGGGGTGGCTCGGTCGATTTGAGATGGGCAGTAAGAGACCAGTATTCCTGGGAGTCAAATGCCTGGATTTCGCGTTCCCTGTCACAGATCATCTTGACTGCCACTGACTGAACCCTTCCAGCGCTCAAGCCCCGCTTGACCCTTTTCCACAGAAGTGGAGATATCTGGTAACCGACGAGCCGGTCCAGGATACGTCTGGTCTGCTGAGAGTCAAACTTATCCCTGTCAAGTGTCTGTGGCGATGCCACCGCTGCACGGATGGCCTTTGCAGTCAGTTCGTTAAACAGGACACGGAATATTTTTTTGTCTTTGTTCTTGGCGCCCTTTTTCAGTTCCCCGGCAACGTGCCAGGCAATGGCCTCTCCTTCCCTGTCAGGGTCTGGCGCCAAATAGATCTCTTCGGCGCTGTTTCCCGCGGTCTTCAAATCCTTTAGAATCTTGGCCTTTCCCTTAATCGTGACATAATCGGGCTTAAAACCGGCTTCAATATCGACCCCCAATTTACTGACAGGGAGATCTTTTACATGCCCCACCGAGGCCATAATCCTAAAGTCGGGTCCCAGATATTTTTTTATGGTCCTGGCCTTGGCCGGCGATTCAATAATAAGTAGTTTTTTTGGCATTCTTGTTATCCGTTTTCGGGTTGCGAGTTGCGGGTTACGGGTTGCAAGTAGTAGTCGAAGATCCCGTTTTTAAGCGGGGATTCTGATTTAGTTTCTTTCGCCTTTTGCCTTACGCCTTGAGCCTTCAACACTGGGTATTGGTAACTTTAGGCATTTTAGCTCATTTTAGGCATTTTAGGCATTTTTCAACGCACAAACATTTTACCCGGGAGCTGTTTCACGGTTCCCTCTAATTCCATTTTCATCAGGATGCCTGCCACCTTGCCGACTTCCATTTTTCCTAATCTGACTATGTTGTCCATATGCATGGGATAATCTCCGATGATTTCATAAACTTTTTTCTCGAATTCATCCATATCCTGGTGTGTGGCGCCTGTGTCCCCCGGAATTCCCCTTCCTGCTGTTCCTTTCCCCGCAAACCCGAATTCGTCTAATATGTCATCCGCGTTTTCAATCAGTTTGGCCCCCTGTTTGATCAAAAAATGGGTCCCGGTGCTTTTAAAGGAATCAATACTTCCGGGAACAGCGAATACGTCACGGCCTTGATCCAGCGCCAATGAGGCGGTGATCAAAGAGCCACTGTTCCTTGTCGCTTCCACAACTACCGTTCCCCTGCTCAACCCGCTTATGATACGGTTTCGTATGGGGAAATTTTTAGGCTCAGGAGGGGTCCCTATAGGAAATTCCGAAATAATAACCCCATTGGCCTTTATCTGCTTAAAAAGGTCTTTGTTTGATGAAGGATAAACCACATCTATGCCGGTGCCCACAACCGCAATGGTGAAGCCATTACCCCTTACGCAACCCCTGTGGGCAGCAGAATCTATTCCCCTCGCCAGACCGCTCACTACTCCCGCACCCCTTCTCGCAAGCCCAAAGGCGATTGCTTCCGCTGCCTTGCGACCGTAATGGGTCGGATTTCTCGATCCAACAACCCCAACAAAGGTCTGCGCTAAGGGGATTTCCCTGCCCCTGGCATACAACAATATGGGAGGATTGTAGATCTCCCTCAAAAATGCCGGGTAAGAAGGGTCGGTGTAGGCTATAATGCGGGCATGACATCTTTCCGCATTCCTTAATTCCTCCTCGGCCTCTGTACTGAGGGACCGAGCCATGATCTTCTTGGCAATATCCCTGCGCATTCCCTCCACATTCATAAGCTCTGCCAGGCCTGCCTCAAAAACCGCTTCAGGCTCACCAAGCCTCTCGATCAGCCTCTTGAGGACGGTATTGCCCAAGCCCGGAATCAAGTAGAGGGACAGCCATGCTATTTTTTTATCATGGGCATTCACAGGTTCAGGGTTCCCCGGTACGTTCAAGAGTTCATAATCATACTCGTAATCTTAATCATACTCTTTTACAGTCAACTTGAGAGATGTTTGCCTCCGGCCCGGAGAGCCTTCCAGCCCGGCGGGATTATGAGTAAGATTATGATTATGAGTAAGAAAAAAAGCTAAATAGCCGACGTTAGAGCCAATCCCTAAGACCCCTGTTAGGCCTATTCAAGGATATTTAAGTTTCGAGGCAAAGATGGCGGGAATATAAAACAGGGTCACGCAGATTAGTCAAGTCTTTTCTCGGCGAACAGATAATGATACGCCCGTAAAAAACCCTTTTTACAGGCAATTGCGAATCATTATCAGCGGTTAACTTCAGACAGTTACCAATTATATCTTAGGCAAACAGCACAAGAAAGCCTTTACAATGCCTGAAAAGCCGGTAATAGCGCAGGGTTCCGAAGAATGAATGTCGATTCAACCTTTTAGAACCCATAGTGACGTTGTATCCTTTGCTTTCAACTTTTAGCTTTCAACTTTGCGCGTTTGCGTCTTTGCGTGAGACCTTTTCTTTCCCGCCCTATTGCGTCTGGCATTTTGGCATTGTTGATAGGAGACGAAGGGCCTCAGGCAGATCAGGTTTAGGATCGGTTTTACTTTCCAGCCTTTTCAGTACCTTCAATGGATTATCTTCAGTATCCGAGCCTTTTGGAACGGGCTCACCATAATGGATTATGACATCTCTCAATTCTTTGTTAAAATCGATCGCTTTGAGCATGGCGCCGCTGGAAAATTCTCTCCTTGCCGTAATAACTATTCCGGTCGAAGTATTCGGTCTCGATTCCAGAACGAGGAGATAACCCAATGCCTGATCAGGGAGGGTAGGTTCCTTTGGCCTATCTGCTTCCGCTTTGGCCACTATCTCGAAAAAATTGCCCCTGCGGATACCATGTTTGAGGCCATGATTCATATAAACTACCGAAAATTGCCCCATAATCTTCTTCAATCCCTTGGCGGCTACCACCGGTATTTTAAACCCTTCGCTCTCTTTCAGCCTCTTCCACTCGGGGTTCGAAAGCTGAACACACGGAGATATCCAGGTAAACGGGAAGAGAGTATCCCCCACGCGCATCGGGCTGTAACTTTCAACAATTTTTGCCTTGTATAGATCAGGTTTAACCTCCCTCTTCAAAACGACCCTCCCCAAAAAGGAGATGACATATCCCAGATCGCGCCCCGAAAGAGGGTGATCGAGTTCGTCAGAACTTTTGTAGACAGTGAAAAGGTCTCCCGGCTTTACGTTATGACCCTTATCAAAGGCAACATAAACCGTATCGCCCTCTGCCAAAAAAATCCTCTCCGTCTCATCCGCAAACAGACGCCCCCACGGACTCACCTCCTCAGGTGACAAAAAACCGAGGGCCTCCACGTCGGTCAGATCCGAAACATCGATGCCTATAGGGCCCTTGACTACATCATTTGCATCCCCAACCGCTACCGCATTCTTTAAATCTGATTGCGCGCCGGCGTTGATAAAAAGGCCCAAATTAAGAAACACAATGCCTGAGACAATCAATAAAATCACTGTTCGAGTTTTTTTTCTCACTGCTCTGTCCTCACTCTGGATGCTGGATACTGGGGTCTCGATGCAGGTCGAAGATCCCGTTTTTAAGCGGGGATATTTGATTCCCATTGAGTTCCTTACGCCTCGCGCCTTACGCTTAGACCTTTGAACCTTCGAACGCTTACCAGATAGATTACAGGGCCATGGTTCTTTTTGTCAAGTTGTACGGAAGAAAAGGGAGCGATCGGATGTGGACTTATGAGGAGTTGAAGGGCATAATACAAACCTCGTTAAGTGGTTAACTGGCTGACGATCGAAAATCTATGAAAAAAATTCTGACAATC
>JAOZQV010000438.1 GCA_029932035.1 Deltaproteobacteria bacterium
TGGATAAAATCCTGAGCACCTGCATCTAAGATCTTCCGGGCAGGGCCTTCAATGGAGTACCCGCTGAAAACAATCACCTTAAGGTCCGGGCGGGCTTTCATGATAAGAGGATAGACCTTTCCGCCTTCCATATCAGGCAGTTTTATATCTAATAGAGCAAAGTCAACCTGGCCATCAAAGGTTTCAGCTATATGGATGGCATCTTTGCCCGTCTTGGCCACCATAACCCGGTAGCCTAACATCTCTAACATGGCCTGAGTAACTTCAATAACCACATCTTCGTCTTCAGTCATCAATATTGTTCCGCTTCCTCCTCAAATCCCTTGACCCTTTGTTCCAATTCTTCGTAGGTTGCCTTTATAGCCATCAGAAAATCCCATCCGTGTTTTTTGCCCCCGAGAAATACCAGGAGTATGAATTGTCGCATAAGGGTAAGCACCACGAGAACCGTTATTTCCCCAATTCTTTCTTAAGGGCAATCCCCATCTTTGCCAGCGTGTAAGGCTTCTTTATGTATTCGCCGGCCCCTAACCCCTGAACAAGGTCCACCTCTTTTGTCTTGGCATACCCGCTGGCGATGATCGCTTTTTGGCCGGGACGGATCTTAATGATTTCCTCATAGGTCTTACGTCCATTTATCCCCTTAGGCATAACCATATCAAGGACGATCAGGTCCACTGGATGTTCTTTCACATATTCGATGGCCTCTTCCCCGCTTGAAACAGCTTCAGCGTCATAACCCAGCCTGGTCAACATACCGCTTGCGATCTCTATCTGCCTCTCCTCATCATCAACCACCAGGATCTTCTCCTCGTGTCCTAAATAATCTTCCACCGGAACCTCTTCTTCAGCTTCAGCTACTTCCTCCCTTGTCACCGGAAAGTAAAGCTCAAACATCGTCCCCTTTTCACCACTTTTTACATCTATGTGCCCATTATGGTCCAGGACCGAGTTCCACACAACCGCCAGCCCTAATCCCGTACCAATTCTGCCCATCACCTTCTTGGTGTAGAAGGGTTCAAAAATGTTTTCCAGATCCTGGGGAGATATGCCTGAACCATCGTCTGATACGGTAAGCACTGCGTATTCTCCTGTGCGCATATCTTCATACCCCTTTAAGGGTTCATCCAGATAGCGGTTTGCGGTGGATATGGTGACCGTACCACTTCTCTCAATGGCCTCAGAGGCGTTGGCAATTAGATTCATCAGGATCTTCTTGATGTGGGTGGGGGAACCCCTCAAGTTCAACAGATCCGAGTCTAACTCAGTTTTGAAGGTGATAAACGGGTGGGTTGCAACAAGTTTCTGATGCTCAGCAGAGTTCAGGTATCCTTTGATTAGGGTGTTCAGGTTGGTAATCTCTTTGGCAGTGGCAACCCCTCTCGCTATGGTCAATAGATCTGCGACCACGTCAACAGCCCGCATCCCGGATTCCTGGATTGTTTTTATGGGGTTCCTGAGCGGGCTGTCTTCGGGCAGGTCGATCAGAAGCAGCTCCGGATAGCTTACAATCCCGGAGAGGATATTGTTCAAATCGTGGGCCACACCACCCGCCATAAGGCCCATCGCTTCCATCCTTTTTGACCTGGCAAGTTGTTTTTCACTCTCCCGCAACGCCCCCTCTGCTTGTTTGCGCTCATCAATCTCTTTATTAAGATCAACTATTGATGTAGTGGTCTGTTGAAGCCTTTTTACCATCCTGTTGAATGAGCGGGCCAAATTGCCAAATTCATCATTTCGCCGTATATCAATCCTGTATTCAAAATCTCCCTTTCCAATCTTTGCAGTAGCCTTATCAAGTATTGCAAGAGGTCTGGCGATCTTCCGACCAAACAGCTGAGAGATTAATACTAAAATCAAAATTAGTGCACTGCCTATGAAAAGGATCGACTTAATCGATTCAGTGATCGGTGCTAAGACCACGCTCATTTGACGATAACAGAGAACATACCATGACTCACCTGTGTTGCCCTTTTTATGATCAAAAGATTCAAAGGTTCCCCCAAAACCATATCCTTTTTCCCCTCTTGTGAGCTTAACCTCTGAAAACCCGACAAGGTACTTTTCTCCGGCATCATCGATAACGATAGACCCGATTTTTTTGCTTTTCAATTTTCTAAAAATGGCATCATGAATCTGTGTGCTCAATGGTTCAAAGCCTTTTTCAAAGACAACCATTCCGCCAGAACGGGTC
This sequence comes from Deltaproteobacteria bacterium, assembly GCA_029932035.1. GTDB lineage: Bacteria > Desulfobacterota > DSM-4660 > Desulfatiglandales > Desulfatiglandaceae > Desulfacyla. The sequence continues at coordinate 2,195 of JAOZQV010000438.1, forward strand.
AGTTTGAATTTTCCGATTAATTTATCTTTCGTGCCGGATATCAATGCGCTGACACTACCGAGGATATTGAGGTTACATTTTAATATGCCGATTATTTCCGTGCCTTTTCTGATAGGGACGACAAGACCTAAGACGTATCCGCCAACACTATCATCATACCCCCGGTCATCGAAAAACACCGCCCCCTCTCCATTATTATGAGACCTCAACCACCAGTACTTATGGCCATGCGCAAAAGTTGACAGCTTTGAAGTTGATGCAACCAAAGCACCAAATTTATTGGTAAGGAAGATTTCCCCGTATTCGCCCTTGAGGAGTGCCTGCTGGTTTTTTAAAAAGTGTGATACCTTATTATCAGTGAATCTTAGAATAAACTTGTCAGTAGGGTCTTTTGTTGATTTCCATTTTTCATCTAAAAGTTTTATGGATTCTTTTCTTTTTTCATCTGGCAGGTTAGCAAAGTAGGAATCACTCGTCTCCAAAGCTCTTTTTATGATAGGTGCATTCGCCAGCGTGAGGGCCGTTTTCACTTTTTCATGAAGAAGCCGATCAATGTTATTTGAAACCTCATCGGCAATGGATTTGGTGTACATGAACTGTGATTTCATAGCCGAGTCATAGCCGATTTTGTATACCGTAAATGATGATAGAATCAAAACGATCATACCGGATGTCAAAATAACGAGAGAAAGTTTATTCGAAAACCTCATGACTCCGACCTCCATCAGGGTTCAATCAGGTAACTTTGACAATCTACCGCACAATAAGATGCTACATTAACAGAAAGGATTTAGGGTTGTTTTGCCGGGGA
>JAOZQV010000092.1 GCA_029932035.1 Deltaproteobacteria bacterium
ACCATAGCATACTTGAGGCGGCTATCGGTATGGCCACCATCAACTCACTCCTTGAGATAGATGAGGATTCCTGTATTGAGCTCAATGCCGCTGAGCTGATCAAAGAAAAGGGGAGGGACAAGAAAGTAGCTATTGTGGGTCATTTTCCCTTTATTCCGAAAATTCGCGAGATTGCAAGAAAGGTCTGGGTTGTTGAGAAAAACCCAAAGGAGGGCGATCTCGATGAAAGTGCGGCAGAGGACCTGATTCCTCGGGCTGATGTTGCAGCCATCACAGGGACCTCCCTGACGAACCATACCCTGGATCACCTCCTTGAACTCTGCAATTCGGCTGCCTACGTGATTTTGTTAGGCGATACGGCGCCCCTCGCCCCTCTCCTTTTTGACTACGGTGTGGATGCCATCTCAGGCACAAAGGTGGTGAACCCGGAACTGGCCCTAAGGTGTGTCAGCCAGGGGGCCAATTTCAGACAGATCAGGGGGGTAAAGCGTCTCACCATGAAGAGGGGGGCAGGATTTAAATAATGACACCAAGTGCATCGCATCGCTTCCTTTGCTGAAACGAAAGACCAAAATAATGGAACCTATTAATATCCTTATTATCGACGATGAACGTGTCATCTGCAACGGGTGTAGCCTGGCGCTTTCTGACGAAAGCCATTTAGTCGACATCCGTATGACCGGCAGAGCAGGGCTCGATGCGATATTAAAAGGTCAATACGACGTGGTCCTGTTGGACCTGAAACTTCCGGATCTGGGTGGCATGGAGATCCTGAGCGCCATCCGAAAGGAAAAGCCGGAAGTGTATATTATTGTTATGACAGGCTATTCCTCTGTGCAAAATGCGGTGGAAGCCATGAAGTTGGGCGCCTTTGATTACTTAGCAAAGCCCTTCTCTGACGATGAATTAGCGATTGCAGTAGAAAAGGCAGTGGAAAACAAACGTCTGAAAGAAGAAAATCTTTCCCTGCGCCAGCAACTCAGCGACCAGTTTGGCTTCAGTAACATCATCGGTGAAAGCCCTGGGATTCTCAAAATATTTGAACAGATTCAAAAAGTTGCACCCACCGACAGCACGGTGCTGCTTTGTGGGGAGACCGGAACTGGAAAAGAACTCTTTGCCAGAGCTATTCATGCCCACAGTAAAAGAGCTGCCCGCCAATTTGTGGCGGTGGACTGCAGTACGTTCTCTTCTTCGCTGTTGGAAAGTGAACTGTTCGGCCATATCAAAGGCGCGTTTACCGGCGCTGTTAAGGATAAAGCCGGCATCTTTGAGATTGCCAATCAAGGATCTCTCTTTCTGGACGAGGTGGCAAATCTGGACATGGGTACTCAGGCCAAACTGTTGAGGGCCATGGAAACGCAGGAATTCAAGCCGGTGGGAGGCAGCCTGCTGAAAAAGTCGGATGTCAGGATCATTGCCGCGACCAATCGGGATCTAAAAACCATGGTTGATGATGGCAACTTCCGGGAAGATTTTTTCTATCGTTTAAACGTGTTTCCTGTCTTTATACCTCCGCTCAGGGAACGAAAAGATGATATCCCGAGGCTGCTCTACCACTTTTTAAAGATGTACTGCCGCCAGATTGAAAAGCGGGTCGACGGATTTTCAGACGATGCCCTCGAAATGTTGATAAACAACGACTGGCCAGGCAATGTTCGCCAGCTCAAGAATGTGGTCGAACGTCTGGTCATCATGGCCGATGACCAGATTTTGGATTATCGGGACCTCACAGATCATTGGGATGCAGATCGGAATCAAAACAGGGGATCGATTCCTGAAACATTAGATGAACTCAAATCAGTCAAACGGCATCTGTTGGAGAACCAGTTCGGTCAAATTGAGCGAGCTTTTCTTCAAAAGGCCCTTTCGGCTGCACAAGGCAACGTCACCCAGGCAGCCAAACGAGTGGGTATGCAAAGATCGAATTTTTCAGCCCTTATGAAAAAACACCGACTCTCTGCAAATTGTACTGAGATGACTTCAAAATGCGCAGATTCAATGAAATAGGAAAATGTCGTGCCAAGTCCCGTATGAGACCCAATATTACTGTATAATTAATTATATGTATATAACTATTTGAAATACCATAAACAAATAACCATGCAACTCCATTATCCATACAAAGATTTATACACCCATTCTTTGCCCTACACACACCAGCCTTTTCGGTCTTTCGATGCAGGTACTTGATATTAAAGCAAATTCATCTGGTAATAATTTTCATTTCGTAGTGGCTTGTTTTTTGGCACGGCCCTTGCTTATTTAAGAAATCAAACAGCGGAGGAAACAATTTGATAAAGCAAAATTTCTTAAATTCGCAACAGGAGGGATTAAAATGCAAAAATCAGAGGAAAACAAAGCGATCGAGGAGCAGATACCACCCCATATCCTGGTGATGGAAGATGATGTTAGTGTGGCTAAGGGCCTTGAGATGGTACTAAGCGAAGAGGGATATGATGTCAATCTGGCAGGCACGGGCGAGCTGGCCTTAGAGGCTTTCAAGCAAAAGCGCTATGATCTGTTAGTGGCAGATCTCAGGCTGCCGGACATTGACGGCATGGAGGTGATCAAAAAGGTTAAGGCGGAAAAACCTGAAACGCAGGTCATCGTGATTACCGGATATGGCACCACTGCCACTGCGGTGGAGGCCATGAAATTGGGCGCTCATGACTTCCTGCCCAAACCGTTCACTGAAGAGCAGATCAAGGCGAGTATCGATGATGCGCTAAAGGAGAATGTGGCTGAGACGGCGAAAGCCCTCATCCAAAAAGCCGGAACAGAGGAAGAAAGGCTTATCCAGAAGCGAGAGGTCATCCAGGCATTAAACCGGACGGCCGAAGATGGGGATTTCCGGCGCGATTTGATGGAGAACGGATCCGTGGCATTGGAGGGCTACCACCTTTCAAGCGAAGCAAAAGCAGCCGTCGCGTCGGGCGACTTGAAATGGATTAATGAAAATGTTGGGGAGCTTACCCAAAAACAATTGATGTTTATTTATAAACGCCTGGAGCGGGAGGCATGGTAATTGGGATTTAGGCATATACGGCTCTCATTACGCTGAGGCAACCGGCCAAGGTCAGCCGAAAAACCCGGTTTGTGGAAAAAGCCGCGTTTTTTGGTATCTGCTAAGATAAGCGGTTGACAGCCATATGTTTTCTGTGTAAGCCCGTGTAGTTTCTTTTGCTCTTGAAAACGCCGGGGCTAGTTCCGTTGCGGTAACCCTGCAAAAGGCAGTTGATCCATGACTTCATCGACAAAGTTTGAAAGCTATTTCCACGTTCTTAGGGATGTCATTCGGGCGATGCACTCCATCACCAATCTCCAGGAAGTGCTCAATATCGTGGTAACCAAAACCACTGGTGCTCTGGACGCAAAAGGGGCTCTGCTCAGGATTCTCAATGAGGAAACCAACCAGTTCGAGGTGCGGGCAGCCTGTGGATTAGGCGAGCGGTATCTCACAAAGGGGCCGGTTACCACCGAAACGGTGCTCTCCACCTTAGCCGAACTGGACAAGGTCTACATTATCACGGACATCTGGAATGCGCCCAGGGTCGAATACCCTCAGGCAACGTGGGACGAAGGCGTCCGTATGATGGTCGACATGCCCCTTGGCATCGATAAACCTATGGGGCTCATCCGGATATACTTTACCGAGCAACGTGAATTTTCAGATGATGAACTGGATTTCATCAAAACGGTTGCCATGCATTGCGCCTGCGTTATCGAACGTGTTCAAGTTATGGAAAGCCAGCAGTCCAAGTTCAGTCATCTGGTGGCCCATGTGGACAAATTGTCGTCCTTAGGCCGAATGGCCGCCGGCATTGCCCATGAGATCAATAACCCCTTGGCCGGCATCCTGCTTTACAGCTCCAACCTGAGCAAAAAGGTCCCGTCAGGAGGCCTTCTCGAAGAAGGGCTGAAGATTATCGTCAAGGAAACCCAGCGCTGCAAAACTATCATCCAGGGTCTGCTTGAATTCGCACGCGACAGAGAACCTCAAAGGGCACTGGTTAATATAAACGATATTATGGAGTCGGCATTAGGGATTGTGGAAAATGAGTTTCACCTGCGGCATGTGCGTGTTAGAAAACAGTTGGATAAGATCATAGAAAAGGTGTACTTGGACGAAAATCAGATCGAACAGGTTTTTATTAATATCCTCCTCAATGCATTGCAAGCTGTTGAAAATAAAGGTGTAGTGACTGTCCAAACCGTTGTGGACCTGGAGCATAAAAAGATTCATATCGAGATTTCAGACAACGGTTGCGGTATTGCCCCAGACCATATGAAAAAACTTTTCGAACCTTTTTTCTCTACCAAGGCAAATGGAACAGGACTTGGATTAGCGGTCAGTTATGGCATCGTCGAGAATCATCAGGGTGATATCCGCGTATTCAGTAAACCGGGGAAGGGCACGCGTTTCATAATTGACTTTCCTTTCCTGGTTGAAAATTCCATCGGCAAGGGGAGGCCATGAAATCTCTTAAGGTCCTGGTTGTTGACGATGAGGGCGTGATTTGTGAGGCCTGCAATCTGGTTTTAGCGGAAAAAGGCCATACGGTTGATTATTGCAAAACCGGTAAAACCGGATTGATTGCAATCGAACGGGGCAAATATGACGTTATCCTGTTAGATATGAAGCTGCCCGATATAGACGGCATGGAAATTCTGGAGACGGTAAGGGCAGAAATACCTGCGCCACGCGTGATTGTCATGACAGGATATTCCACTATGTCAAATGCCGTGCAGGCCATGAAATTGGGGGCGGCCGATTATCTTGCCAAACCCTTTACCGATGATGAACTGATTGAAGCCGTTGAAAAGACTTGTCCCGAACAGTGACTGCAAGAAGACGGTCGTGGAAAATGCCTATTTCCGGGCCACATATTTAGAGAATGAGTAAGAAAGGGAGTATTTTTATGAGCGACAATGAGCGAAACGGACAGCTACGGGGCGCCGTCATGGTGGTTGGTGGAGGGATCGCCGGAATGCAGGCTGCCTTAGATATGGCAAATTCGGGCTTTTATGTCTACATGGTTGAGAAATCACCGGGCATTGGCGGGGTCATGGCCCAGTTGGACAAGACTTTCCCGACCAATGATTGTTCCATGTGAATCTTAGCGCCAAAACTGGTCGAGGTCGGCCGGCACGTCAATATCGACTTATTAACCCTGAGTGAAGTAAAAGATATATCGGGAAAGGAGGGCAATTTCAGTGTAACCGTTGTACGTCATCCACGATTTGTGGATATGGATAAATGTATTGCCTGTGGAACCTGTGCTGAAAAATGCCCGAAAAAGGTGGATGACTTCTATAACGCGCGTTTGATCAAGCGTAAAGCCATTTATGTACCCTACTCGCAAACCGTGCCCCTCAAATACGCAATTGATAAGGATAATTGCATCTATTTTAAAAATGGGAAATGCAGGGCATGTGAAAAATTCTGCGAGGCAGGGGCGATTAATTTTGATGATCAGGAAACGGAAATCACCTTAAATGTAGGCTCGCTGATTATGGCGCCCGGTTTTAAGTCTTTTGACCCGAGCCGGTATGATACCTATTCGTACACCGCCCTCCCCAACGTCGTTACCTCTCTGGAATTTGAACGGATTCTCTCTGCAACCGGGCCCTTCATGGGGCATCTCGCAAGGCCTTCCGACGAAAAAGAACCTGAAAAGATAGCCTGGTTTCAATGTGTGGGTTCCAGAGATATGAATCGTTGCGACAATGGCTATTGTTCCTCCGTATGCTGTATGTACGCGGTCAAACAGACGGTCGTTGCAAGGGAGCATAGCAAGGTTCTCTTAGATTGTTCCATCTTCTTTATGGATATGCGGACCCACGGGAAGGATTTTGACCGTTACTATGAAAATGCCAAAAAGGAGGGAGTCAAATTTATCCGGTCCCGCGTTCATTCCGTGGAAGCTTTGCCAGGGACGGATGACCTTCTGGTGCGTTATGTGGATGATAACGGCCACCTTGAGAAAGAAACATTCAACATGGTCGTGCTTTCAACCGGGCTTGAGATCGATGAAAATGTTATTGAGCTTTCAAAGCGCCTCCGTATCGATCTTGATCAATACCACTTTACCCAATCGGATAGTTTTCACCCGGTGGCCACATCTGTACCGGGAATTTATGCCTGCGGCGCATTTACCGGCCCCAAGGATATCCCCCAGTCGGTCATGGAGGCCAGTGCGGCCGCATGTGCGGCAACAGAGCGGTTGGCCCCTGCGCGTAACACCGAGACAAGGGCCGTCGATACACCGCAAGAGAGAGACATCACAAGGGAATCTTCGAGGATAGGGGTATTTGTATGCAACTGCGGGATAAACATCGGAGGTGTGGTAAGGGTTCCGGAGGTGGCGGAATTTGCAAGGACTCTACCCAATGTCGTTTATGTTGAGGAAAACCTGTTTACCTGCTCACAGGACACCCAGGATAAGATGACAGAGGTTATCAGGGAGAAAGGGTTGAACCGCGTGGTCGTTGCCGCGTGCACACCCAGAACCCATGAGGGGCTGTTCCAGGAAACTCTGATTAATGCAGGCCTGAATAAATATCTCTTTGAGATGGCGAATATCAGAAATCATGATTCCTGGGTTCATGCTGATGACCCGGATGCGGCCACGGAAAAGGCGAAAGATCTCGTGCGTATGGCCGTGGCCAAGACTGATCTTTTGAGTCCATTGCAGCAGACGGATCTATCCATAACACAGTCTGCCCTCGTAGTTGGCGGCGGTGTCTCTGGAATGACGGCTGCTCTTTCGTTGGCCCATCAAGGCTACCCGGTGCATCTTATTGAGAAATCAGATTCATTGGGAGGTAATGCCTTGACTCTTTACAGGGCGCACAAGGGTGAAGAGGTAGCGACCTTTGTAAAGGAGTTGGTCAATGAGCTTGAGTCTGAAGATTTAATAACCATTCACGAGAATTCGACCATTACCGGTGTGGATGGGTTTATCGGTAATTTCAAATCGCAGGTCACGAACGGTGTGTCAAAAGAGGAGATAGCCCATGGCGTTGCTATTTTTGCAACCGGCGCTAAGGAATATAAGCCTGACGAATATCTGTACGGAAAACATAGGGCCGTTGTGACCCATTCAGAGATGGATCAGCTTTTCCAGACTAACGCCCCCCGGCTAATTGAGGCCAGGAATGTGGCTTTTATTCAATGCGTTGGATCGAGGAATGAAGAGCATCCCTACTGTTCAAAGGTTTGTTGCACACATACCGTTGAAAGTGCGCTGGAAGTCAAGCGGAGGAATCCGGATGCAGATATCTATGTCTTTTACCGGGACATGAGGACCTATGGCACTCGGGAAGATCTTTACAGAAAGGCAAGGGCCGAGGGGGTCCTTTTTGTCCGCTATTCTAAAAACGGAAAGCCCGTGGTAAGCGCAGATGGCGACGAGGTGAAGATTGAATTCAGAGATCCGATCCTCAACCGCACATTGGCAGTCCAGGCCGACATCCTCTGTCTCGCCACAGCGATTGTTTCACACAGGGACCATGCCATGGCCCAGTTTTTTAAGGTTCCAATGGACGCAGACGGATGGTTCTTAGAGGCCCACCAGAAATTAAGGCCGGTTGATTTTGCCAATGACGGTGTCTTCCTTTGTGGCATGGCCCACTACCCAAAACCGATCGACGAGAGTATCGCACAGGCCCAGGCCGCCGCGTCAAGGGCATTAACGGTCCTTGCCATGGACACCATTAGGGTAGGCGGCATTGTTTGTTCTATTGATGCCGAACTCTGTTCCGGATGTCTTGCATGCATCAATGTCTGTCCATACATCGCAATATCCTTCAACGATGATAAACAGGTCGCAGAAGTAAACGAGGCCTTGTGTAAAGGCTGCGGCGCCTGTGCGGCCACCTGTCCCTCCGAGGCGCCGATCTTGATGGGATTTAATAATAAGGAGCTTTATGCTCAGATCAAGGGAGCGTTGGCTGCCTGATCACTCTGTCTAAGATTATAAGGAGACTACTGTGAAAGAAGACGGATTTGAACCGAGAATAATCGCTTTTATGTGTAACTGGTGTGCCTATGGGGCGGCGGATTTGGCCGGTGTCAGCCGGTTGTCATACCCCCCCAATATCAGGCCGGTGCGTGTTATGTGCTCGGCAACTGTATCGCCGCATCATATATTAAGGGCCTTGCAGGATGGAGCCGACGGCGTTCTGGTCGGAGGCTGACACGTTGGCGACTGCCATTACCTGTATGGTAATTACATGACCGTGAAAAGGATTACGTTTTTGCAGGAGCTGTTGGGTCTTTTAGGTCTTGGAGGGCGGTTGGGCCTGTCATGGATCTCTTCGGCTGAGGCCCAGAAGTTCGTTCAGGTTGTTACAGATTTTACGCAAAAAATAAAATCATTGGGGCCGAATCCGCTTTCGGCTTTTCCCGAAAAAAGAAAGGCCGCTGCTGCAGGCCTGCTGCTCGAACAGTCTTCGGTCATGCCTGCTTGACCGCAGAATTTGATTACTGATTTCCGCTTTGCTACAACCAGCATCAAGTATCCAGAATCCCCGCTGGAACGGGATCTTCGACCAGCATCGCGAAGCTTCACTATTAAGGAGATTGTTTATGAACAACAAGGTCAAAGCATGGCTTGAAGACGGTACCATTGATGTTTTTTTAGGGTATAAAGAGGTGGACCATCACCCGTTGCCCTACTGCTTTACCAAAGAGCGTCTGGATGAAGTCGATGATCTCTTGCTCAGCCCGGCGCGCTATTCTTTAGAAAAAATCGCGACCCATATGACCGATGAAGAACCGGATATCAAGATCGGCATGCTCGCGCGTGATTGCAACAGCCGGGCGCTGAATGTCTTGTACCTCTGGAATCAGCTCAATCCGGACAACGTTCGCACGGTGAATGTTAATTGTTGTCCTTCAAGACTGAAGGAACACGGAGATTGCTCTTATTTGGAGCCTGAAACCGTTGGCGCCTATAAAAGACGGGTGGGTGTAGACAACAACCTGGCGTTGAAAGATGTGGAGGCCTATGACGAGACAGAACGTCTCGACAGGTGGATGTACGAATTTCAAAAATGCATCAAGTGTTACGGGTGCCGGAATATCTGCCCGGTTTGTTTCTGTAAGGAGTGCAGCCTGGAACATGATGAGCTTGTCAGAACGGGACCGCTTTTGCCGGACGTGCCTGTCTTTCATATGGTCAGGGCAGTGCACATGGCCGGCCGTTGCATAGATTGCGGGTTATGCGAGGCTGCCTGCCCAATGGATATCCCGCTCCGCTTGCTCTACCAGAAGGTCAATCAAATTGTTATGGATCTGTTTGACTATAAAACCGGAACCAGCGTTGAACAACCCCCTTTTAGTATATTGGGTGATACTGTAACACTGGAACCTAAACCGATTGAGCCCTTAAAAGTGATAAACAACGAATGATGTGACTGGGGCTTCCCTGATGAAGGATGGTCTTTCTCGGGTTGCTAATAGGCTGTAGATTTTCTTTGCGCCTTTGCGCCTTTGCGTGAGACCTTTTCTGCTCCGGTTTATCCGGGTTAGGAGTTAGAAATGGAGTGTAAGTTAGTGCCATCGGTTTGTTCATATTGCGGAACCGGCTGTGGAGTCCTTTTTGAAGTTATCAATGGAAAAATCGTTAGCACATTACCGATGAAAACCCATCCGGTCAATGAGGGCAAGCTGTGCATCAAGGGGTGGAACCTTCATGAACACGTGAACAGCTTTATGCGTCTCAAGCAACCCTTAGTCAAAACCTTTGGTAGATTTATCAAAACAGACTGGGATGAGGCTATTCAGCTCACTGCGGATCGTTTCCGGGAAATTATCGAAAAATATGGTCCTGACAGTATCGGCGTGCTGGTCTCAGCCAAGATCACTAATGAAGAAAATTATCTCGCCCAGAAATTTGCCCGTGCAGCGATAGGCACCAATAACGTGGATCACTGCGCCCGTCTCTGACATTCCTCCACGGTGGCCGGGCTGGCCGCCGCTTTTGGCAGTGGAGCTATGACCAACTCCATTGCGGAAATCGAGGATTCCAGCTGTATTTTTGTCATCGGTTCTAATACTACGGCCTGTCACCCCTTAATTGCAAGACGTATCCTGAGGGCCAAGGAAAAGGGGGCCAAACTGATTGTGGCGGATCCGAGAAATATTCAGCTCTCCCGCTTTGCGGATGTGGCAGTCAATCAACGCTTGGGGAGTGATGTGGCCCTCTTAAATGGTATGATGCGCATCATTATCCAAAACGGCTGGCATTCTAAGGAATACATCGCACAACGAACCGAAGACTACGATGCCCTTGAAAAAAAGGTTAAGGATTATACCCCTGACAAGGTCCAGTCCATTACCGGTGTTAGTCCCAATGATCTGGAGAAAATGACGGAACTCTATGCCACCCATCCACCGGCGAGCCTGCTGTACGCCATGGGTATAACCCAGCACACCACCGGCGTGGACAATGTTAAGTCCTGCTGTAATCTGGCAATGCTATGCGGTAATGTGGGGGTGCTCGGAGGCGGCGTTAATCCATTGAGAGGGCAGAACAATGTCCAGGGCGCCTGTGATATGGGCGGCCTGCCCAACGTAATGACAGGCTATCAGCCGGTTGCTGACCCAAAGGTCCTGGAGAAGTTCTCCAAGGCCTGGGGGGCCGACCTGTCAGCCAAGCCCGGCCTGACCATCACCGATATGATCCCGGCTATGTTAGCGGGTAAGTTAAAGGGTTTGTATGTAATCGGCGAAAACCCAAAACTGAGCGATCCGGACTGGAATCACTTGAATCATGCCATGAAGGAGTTGGAATTTTTAGTTGTCCAGGAACTCTTCCTATCGGAAACCGCCCAGGTGGCAGATGTGGTTTTTTCCGCGGCATCAATGGCCGAAAAAGAGGGTACTGTTACAAATACCGAACGTCGTTGTATGCAAATCCGAAAAGCGATCGACCCCATTGGAAATACATTGGCCGACTGGGAGATTGTCTGCAGGCTTTCAACTGCAATGGGATATGGGATGAGCTATGAGTCTCCGGAGCAAATATTTGATGAAATGGCCGCGTTGACGCCAAAGAGTTATGCAGGCATGACCTATGAACGGATGGGATTAGATGGCCTTCATTGGCCATGTCCGGATACGGAACACCCGGGAACCCCATATCTTCACAAGGATCAATTTGCCCGTGGTAAGGGGAAGTTCTTTGCCATTGACTACAAGGATCCTGCGGAAATGCCGGATGAGGAGTACCCATACTTCCTGACCACAGGACGAATGTTTGCCCACTTCCACACTGGCACCATGACAAGAGTCTCTCCCCATCTTGATGTCGAGCAAAAAACGGGTTACGTAGATATTAATCCCAAAGATGCTGC
>JAOZQV010000093.1 GCA_029932035.1 Deltaproteobacteria bacterium
CAACGTCTCGCCGAGGCGGGAGTCAGATAAGCACAGGCTTCGAAAAGGGGGCGTTTTTCAAAGGTCTCGATGATTTGGCCTTGACATCATTGGAGAGGATTGTTAAACTATACCAAACTACTATAGATTAAAGAGGTGTATATTTTGAATATCTAAGAAGATCAAAAAGTTTGGAAAACAAAATCATGAACATTGCGGCATTCTTAAGAAATAGGAGTAAGGCGTGAGTATAAACGTAAGCATTCATAGGACCCATCGTCAATTTACCGATGGTTTGGATTCTGTCGAGGTTGAGGGAAACAGTGTGGGCAACTGTCTTGACGATCTGATTAGACAGTTCCCAGATATGGCGAATGCATTATTTGATAAGAAGGGCAAATTGCACAACGCCATTGAAATCTATATCAATCTGAAAAGCGCTTATCCGGATGAACTGGTGAAACCGGTCAAAGATGGAGATGACATTCACATTACACTTATGCTTGCAGGGGGATAAATTTGTTTTTGGAAAGGGAAGTTATTTCGTTCGGACACTAAATAGGAGGCTGTTCCAGAGGTGACTATGGTTAATCTATTGGTAATCTTGATAGTAGTTGTGGCTATTGCCTATATCATCAGAACTTTTTATAAGAGGCTGAAAAAACAAGATACGGGCTGTTGCGGGTGTTCTTCATGCAATACAGACTCAACATATTGTGAACCAACAAAAGATTAGTCAAATTCCCGGGACCAGAGGAGATGACTTGTTTTGTTGGTTGGCCTTAGGGTATCTTCTAAACGTCCTGGCGGCACAATACGGTTTGCAGAAAATCATTATGGTTCATCAGCATGAAATGCCGCCGGGATGGTTGAAGATCGCCGGATCCATTGCATTGGCCCTGATGCTTGGCTGGTATTATTTTAACCTGAAGGTTTTAAGCAGATTACGGAGGGAGAAGGATATGACAGAGGGTAAGATTTCATTGGATGTTCAGGGTATGACCTGTATGCACTGCGCCGGCAATGTAAAAAAGGCCGTTGAATCGGTTGCAGGCACATCAGGTGTTTCCGTGGATTTAGAAGGGAAAAAGGTGGAGTTTGAGGTAAATGAAGAGGATAATATCGGGAAGGTAAAAGAGGCAATTGTGGGAGCGGGTTATACCGTTTGATTTTTTTCATGACAAAGAATTCCTGTCCGGCCAGGCAATCTCACGGGCAGAGTTGAAATATGACTCCCGGGCGCATGGCTGACACACCGGCACACCTTCAATGATCACTTCCCTTTTGTCCCTGACTACCTGGCCACACCGGGCACAGATAATCTTGTGGCGGGTGGGACCGGGCAAATCAAATTCGCTAATGGGAACCTGGACCTCCTGAACCCGGAAAAGTACGCTGTCGGGCATACGCCTGTAAGCCTCCAATTGTTGCTGGACCTTTCCCGTTATTTCAGGCGCGTAGGAGGGGACAAGGTCACGAGATTCCTCTGTGGAAATCACGCGGTATGCCTTCCCTGTTTCCAGATTGACAAAGGTTGCGGCCATAATGCCATAATCCACGAACTTAAGCGATCGCCGCCCCAATTTGACGCCGGTGACATAGGCAATGGCATCTGTGGCGCAACGGTCGATTTCAACATAAATAATGATTTTTTTTATCTGATTCGGAGACTTGGGATCATTCAGACCTATGAGCTTGCAACCCAACATGGCCATGCGCACACCCACTACCTGCCCCGGGCAAAGATGACCGTGGGATTCGGCTGAGCCCTTTAGCAGTGTTTCAAAGTTCTCCATTATTGCCACCTGTCCGTGTAAGTGTCTAAAGTGCCTAAAGTTAAGGAACTACGTTGCTTTTCAACGTCTCCTGGGCAGGCTGAAGAAAAATACACTCCCTTCACCCTCCTTGCTTTCTGCCCAAATCCTGCCGCCATGCGCCTCAACGATCCCTTTGCAGATGGCAAGACCAAGGCCGGTTCCTTCCCGTTTCCCCGCCCCTCCGGAAGTAGGAAGGGTACTGAATTTCTCAAAGATAATATCCAGGCTTTCCTCGGAAATGCCGACCCCCTGGTCTTTCACCGCAACAAGAACATCATCCTTATTTTCCTGGACCTCTACCTCTATTTCCATACCCTCGTCGGAAAACTTGATGGCGTTCTCCACAAGGTTCACCATCACCTGCTCAATACGTTCAGAATCCATCTCCGCATAAACATCACCAGGATATTGGCAATGTATTGCCACCCCTTTATCTGTGGCCAAAGGGCTCAGGATCTCAACGACCTCCTGAATCAGCCCTGACACATTTTCCCGCTCAAACGACCAGTCCGCCTTTCTTGCCTCTATCCTGGTAAAATCAAAGAGGTCTGAAACCAGATGAATGAGACGACGAAGGTTTTTGTCCATAATGTCGAGATAGCGCCTGTTTTCTGTCCCCTCTATAGTTCGGTTAAGATAATCCACCCCGCCACGAATAACTGTTAGCGGGGATCTGAGTTCATGGGACATATTTGCTAAGAAGTCAGACTTGAGTTTATCCAAGCTCTGCAATTCGCGGTTGGCCTTAGAAAGTTCCTGAGTCGACTGGTTGATCCTTTCTTCAAGGAGATCTCGGCCCCTGCCAAGCTTTTCAGCCATGGAGTTAAACGCCCGGCCCAATCTCTCAAACTCGTCTCCGGTCAAGATATCCACCCGGGCATCCAGATGCCCCCTGCCTATCTTTCCGGCCATTTCCTCAAACTCCCTCATCGGTTTTATCACTAACCGTCGGAGCAGGAAGAACAGGGTGAAAATCAAGAGAGAAATGAGAGAAATTGCGGCAATTACCAATTTCAGATGATCCTGATGAAGACCTGACATGACTTTATCCATAGGAAGAAGCAGACTTAAGCCGCCCCTGATGCCGCCCTTGGATACCTCCCTGGCCTGGTGGCATTTAAGGCACCCCTTTTCCAGATGAAGGGGGACTACATATTGAAAGCATTGCTTTTCGTTCTGAAGGCCGAACTTGCATGCCTCGGTGATCTCAGCATTCCTGAACTTGACCAAGGCTGCTCTCTCAAATTCGTCGGGTCTGTTCTCCGGATTGAGAGGCTTCAGGCTTGTAAGCCGAAACCGGTAAAGGTCTTCACGATCTGAATACTGAGACAGTTTCTTGGTCACCATTGAAGGGGTGAATCGCTGATAAGATCCCTTAGACGTTATGAGTTTGTCGTCGAAAAAACAGCGAATATCTTTTGCTCCTTCGCTTGTTTGTTCCACCATTACGCCTCCACAGTCAGAGATCCACTGCCGGGTCAAGATGATCTGCCGCGCCAGGACCCTTGCCTGATTCATAATCTGATCTATAGCCCTTTTTTCCTGCTGCATGCCTTCCCATACGAAAATGATCCCAATGGTCGGGAAGATAATCAATGTGATGCATAATAGGAATTTCCATTGGAGAGGAAGATGGAATTTTCTCATTTTTTTGCCTCAAAACAGATGTCGTTAAGTGGTTTAGAAGTTGTTATATCCAGGATCTTGAATTTCATTTTAAACAGAAGGTATAACAATATTGATAAAAACGTAACGAAATTGTAAAATTTTAAAAAGCCCTTTCTATGAAAGCCTGCAGATGTTAGTCTTGTAAGAGCGAAAAGTAATTTCATTTAGGGTGGTTTAGATCAAGCATCTGACAAGGAAAACTATTATGCCTGAAATAACAGGTAAAATCCAGGCAACCATCCTGGTCGTCGATGATGATAAAGATATTGTAGAGACAATTAAGGGCAATCTGGAGTTAGATGGCTATGAGGTATTATCCGCCTTTGACGGCCGTAGCGGGGTGGACATGGCAAAGAGATGCCGCCCCGACCTGATCATACTCGATCTGAACCTGCCAGATATCGACGGGATCAAGGCCTGCCAGATAATAAGAAGAGAATTCGATTTCCCCATCATCATACTGACCGCGCGGGACGGCGTGTCGGACACGGTCCTTGGACTCGAGTGTGGAGCAGACGATTATATGGTGAAACCCTTTAATTTTCTCGAGCTTTCAGCCAGAATCAAGGCTATTTTCAAGAGGGTTGAAAGGAATTTAGTTAAGGACCATTATGAATTAAGGGAACTTTCCATAGACTTCAAATCCAGAAAGGTCTCTCTAAGGGGAGAAGAGATTAAACTGACTAAGACAGAATTTGAATTATTGGAACTCTTTGTTTCCTATCCCGATGAGGTCCTCTCCAGGGAATTTATCACAAATCAGATATGGCGTGATTCAGAACTGTACCAGCACAGCAGGGCATTGGACGTTCATGTGCAGAGACTCAGGAAAAAGATAGAATTCGACATCGAAAACCCACAATATATCGTCACCGTTGCAGGCGTAGGATATAAATTCCAGGCAGGATAAGAATGGTGGTTTCGTAAAAGGTCAAAAAGTTGGGAATCCCAAATCCCTAAATTCCCAAATCCCTCAAAAACCGCTTCAGCGAAAATCCCTCTAATTTAGCTTGACTTAAAAAGCCAATTTTTAATATATATATTTGGTTCAGGGGTTCATCAGAACCCTGTCGAAGATCCCCGCACATAGTGCGGGAGAATCTGTGAACAGTTATCTTCGGTTTATGGGTTGTAACCTTGGAGGAATCCCTCTGAGAAAGCCTATCCATCAGATAAATTCGAGGACTTAAGGAAAGAACTTCCGGGTAAATTCCAATCCCGCGTTTCGCGGGATCAAATACCCAACCCGGATAAACCGGGAAAAAGGTCTGACGCAAAGGGCAAAAACGTATCATTCTACCCACAATGACCATATTTTTTCGCAAACATGATATGACTTACACAAACAGGTACTAAAACTAAGGAGAAGACTTATGAGAGAGGTGGTTATTGTCAGTGCTTGCAGAACCGCTGTTGGCGATTTTGCCGGATCGCTGAGCACGGTTTCAGCTACGGATCTTGGGGCGCTTGTAATAAAAGAGGCCATAAAGAAGGCCGGCATCAAGAATGAAGACGTGGATGAAGTGATCATGGGGAGTGTTTTACCCCACGGCCTGGGACAGAATCCGGCCAGGCAAACCATGGTTAGGGCCGGTCTCCCCTGGGAAGTTGGCGCTATTACCGTAAACAAGGTGTGCGGGTCGGGCTTGAAGTCGGTGATGTTGGCGGCCCAGGCGATCCAGTGCAACGATGCGGATGTCATTGTGGCAGGCGGGCAGGAAAATATGAACCTTTGCCCCTATATGCTGAAAAAAGCGAGAACAGGATACCGCATGAACAATAATAAGCTGATTGACGCCATGGTTCATGACGGCCTCTGGGACCACGTGAATGACTTTCATATGGGGATCAGCGCAGAACTAATCGCTGAGAAATACGGCGTGAGCAGGGAGGATTCCGACTCCTTTGCTATGAATTCGTATGAAAAGGCGTGGAAGGCGATTGATGAGGGAAAGTTCAGGGATGAAATTGTCCCTGTTGAGGTTCCTGTAAGGAAGGGGGATCCTAAGATATTCGATGAGGACGAGATCCCTACAAGAAAACCGAAAACCAGCATGGAGAGCCTCTCAAGACTACGCCCCGCATTTAAAAAGGATGGTTTGGTAACCGCTGGAAATGCATCCAAGATAAGTGACGGGGCATCTGCTTTAGTGGTTATGTCTAAGGAAAAGGCCGAGGAATTAGGATGCAAGCCGATGGTCCGAGTTGGCGCCCAGGGGGCATCCGGTATAGAGATGAAGTATGTTCTTGTGGCCCCTATTTTATCCATACCTAAGGTTTTAGCCAAGGACGGTCTCAAAATAGGGGACATAGACCTTCATGAGATAAACGAGGCCTTTAGCACCTCATCCGTTGCCATCAACAGGGAACTCGGAATCGACCCTGAGAGGGTTAACATCCACGGCGGGTCCGTTGCAATCGGCCATCCCATTGGCGCAAGCGGGGCCCGGGTCTTGACTACACTCATTTATGCCATGAAGAATAAAGGGGCTAAGATAGGAGAGGCCTCTCTCTGCCTGGGAGGAGGAGAGGCCGTAACGCTCGTGCTTTATAATGAAGAATGAAATGAATTGAAGGATTGAGGAATTTAGGAATTGAAGGATTAGGTAATACTGTAGTACTGGAATTGGTTGGTTGAATGATACGTTTTTGCCCTTTGCGTCTTTGCGCCTTTGCGTGAGACCTTTTTTCCGGTTTATCCGGGTTAGGATATAGGAGATAAAATGATGCGAGATGTGGTGATTGTTTCTGGGATAAGGACGCCCGTAGGGACATTTGGCGGGACTCTGAAGTCGACGCCCGTAGTTCAATTAGGGGCATTGGTCTTGAAAGAGACCCTAAAGAAGGTGAATTTAAAACCTGTTGCAACAGATAACCTGACACGGTTCGAGCCCGACGCCCTCAAAGGCATCGGAATGATTGATCTGGAAAAAGGGGCCTATGACTACGATGACTCCTTTCAGCCTGTTGAAATTGATGAGGTTATTTTGGGAAATGTGGTAGGCGCCGGCCAGGGTCAGAATGTGGCGAGACAGGCCATGATCAGGGCAGGGATCTCCAAGGAGACTGGCGCGTTCACCGTTAACAAGGTGTGCGCTTCCGGTATGAAGGCAATTGCCTTAGCTGCCCAGTCAATTAGTCTGGGCGAGGCAGACGCGGTATTAGCCGGTGGCATGGAAAACATGAGCCTGATCCCGTACACCCTTCCTGCTGCAAGATGGGGCGCAAGAATGAACAATGCGGATTTGGTGGACCTGATGGTTATGGATGGTCTGTTTGAGATCTTCTACGGCTACCACATGGGGCTGACGGCAGAGAATATTGCTGAAAAATACGGCATTTCAAGGAAAGAACAGGATGAATTAGGCGCCTTGAGCCACCAGAGGGCAAGAAAGGCGATTGCGGACGGGCTTTTCAAGGATGAAATTGCACCCGTAGTTATCCCTCAAAGGAAAGGGGACCCGGTGGTCTTTGACACGGATGAGCGGCCCATGGATACGAGCGTGGAAAAGATGGGAAAACTCAGACCCGCCTTTAAGAAAGATGGAACAGTTACTGCGGGAAATGCTTCAGGGATTAATGATGCGGCCGCGGCCCTCCTTCTGATGTCTGATTCAAAGGCCAAGGAGCTTGGACTGAAACCCCTCGCAAAGATCAGAGCCTATTCCTCCGCCGGAATAGATCCTGCCTACATGGGTCTTGGACCAATCCCGGCAGCGAGAAAGATACTGCAGAAGGAAAACCTTTCCATCGATGATTTTGGCGCCATTGAACTGAACGAGGCATTTGCCTCTCAGGCCATCGCCTGCGTGAGGGAACTGAAGTGCAATATGGATAAGACCAACGTCCTCGGCAGCGGTATTTCCATCGGCCACCCCATCGGTTGTTCAGGGGCGCGCATAGTTTTGACCCTGATGGGACAGATGTTGAGAAGCAAATTAAACCTTGGGTTGGCCTCTCTCTGTATAGGCGGCGGCCAGGGCATGGCAATGATCCTCGAGATTGATGATTAGAAAAATGGGGGTAAATAATGGCTTACGAAAATATCATTTTTGAAACAGAAGGAAATGTAGCGGTCATTAAGTTTAACAGGCCAAAGGCTCTTAACGCCATCAGCATCGATGTGGTCAAAGATATCCAAAAGGCCTTAGATGAAGTAGAGAGTAATTCGTCCGTAAGGGTGCTTATCCTGACGGGAGAAGGGGACAAGGCATTTGTGGCCGGCGCCGATATTTCGCTGATGGTTAACTTTACACCCCTTCAGTTGAGGGAATTCTCTGTGGCCCTTCATGAACTTGGGTTTCGTATGGAGGGACTCTCTATCCCGGTGATCGCCTGTGTTAACGGGTTTGCTCTCGGGGGCGGAACTGAGATCGCCATGGCATCTGATTTCATTTATGCCTCCGATGATGCCAAATTCGGCCAGCCCGAAATCAACCTCGGAATCATCCCTGGGTTCGGCGGGACCCAGCGTCTTCCAAGGCTGGTTGGAAAGGGGGTGGCAAAGGAACTCTGCATGACCGGTGCCCTTATCAGCGCTCAGGAGGCCAAGGAGATCGGATTAGTAAACAAAGTATTTCCCGCTGATAAGTTGTGGGAAGAGACAATGAAGACAGCCAAGGTGCTTGCCGCTAAAGGAAGATTTTCGCTGATGGCGGTAAAACGCTGTATCGATCGGGGTTATGACCTTGATCTGCGTGCGGCGTGCGGTGTGGAGACCGACCAGTTTGCGTTGTGTATGGCGAGCCCTGACGGCAAGGAAGGGATGACCGCATTTTTAGAGAAAAGAAAACCTGATTTTAAGGGGGAATTGACCTAAAATGGACTTTGCTTTGACCGAAGAACAGCAGATGGTAAAAGAGATGGCGGCCAAGTTTGCCGAGGCCGAGATCAAGCCAAAGGCCGCCGAGCTTGATGAAAAACATGAGCACCCTGCGGATATTGTCAGACAGTTGGGCGAGTTAAAGATGATGGGGATTGCCGTGCCCGAGGAATTTGGCGGCGGGGGCATGGATTACGTCAGTTATGTTCTCGCCCTGATAGAGATCTCCAAGGCATGCGCATCAACAGGCGTTATCATGTCCGTGAATAACTCCCTGTACTGCTTCCCTGTCCAGGCATATGGTACTGACGAGCAAAAGAAGAAATACCTCTATCCCTGCGCCGCCGGCGAAAAGATCGGGTGCTACGGTTTGACCGAGGCGAGCGCGGGCTCTGACCCGGCTGGAATGCGCACTACCGCTGTCAGAGATGGCGATGAATGGGTTATCAACGGTGAAAAGAAATTTATCACCAACGGCAACGTGTCATCTTACAGCGTAATTGCGGCCATTACTAAAAAGGGGAAAGGGTACAGGGGAATCACCTCCTTTGTGGTGGATTTGGAAAACACCCCCGGCTTCAAGGTGGGACGGGTGGAAGATAAATTAGGTATCCTTGCCTCCGGAACAGCGGAACTGGTCTTTGAGGATGCCAGGGTGCCTGCTGATGCCCTTCTCGGAAGCGAGGGTGAGGGCTTCAAGCAGATGCTCACTACCCTGGACGGGGGCCGAATGGGCATCGCATCTCAAGCGATCGGCATCGGGAGGGCGGTGTTGGAAGAGGCGGTGGAATATGCCAAAACAAGAGAACAGTTCGGTAAGCCGATCACTGCTTTCCAGGCAATCCAGTGGAAATTGGCGGACATGGCCACTGAGTTGGATGCCGCAGAACTCCTTACACTCAGGGCCGCGTGGCTGGAAGACCATAAGAAGCCTTATGAAAAGGCAGCGGCCATGGCCAAGATGTATGCGTCGGATGCCGCCATGAGGGCCTCTATTGAAGGCATTCAAGTCCTGGGCGGATACGGGTATTGTAAAGATTATCCCATGGAGCGTCATATGAGAGACGCCAAGATATGCCAGATATATGAAGGGACCAATGAGATCATGCGTCTGGTAATAGCGAAAAACCTGATTAAGGGTAGATAATAGAAAGGTATCAATCAACAATCGACAATATTCAATCGAAAGGCGGTGCCCATGCCCTTGACCTTTAATGATAAGATCTTTGATGACATAGAAAAAGGAAACAGGAAATGGCAGGAAAAGCTGGACAAGGTGTTTGAGGCCAAGCCTGAACGATTGCCCCGGTTTTCCACTGTTTCTGACAGGGAAATTAATAGTATCTACTCCCCTGCCGATGTCAGTGACCAGAATTTCATGGCAGATATAGGCTTTCCCGGGGATTATCCTTTTACACGAGGGGTCCAGCCGTCCATGTATAGAGGCCGGTTCTGGACCATGAGGATGTTTGCCGGCTTAGGAAGCGCCAAGGATACGAACAAACGTTTCCACCTCCTGGTAAAAGAGGGCCAGACAGGTCTTTCCACTGCCTTTGATATGCCGACCCTGATGGGCTATGACTCTGATGACCCCAAGGCAAGGGGCGAGTGCGGCAAGTGCGGTGTGGCCATCGATACCCTGAAAGATATGGAGGATCTGTTTGAGGGGCTCCCAATTGACAAGATTACCACTTCTATGACCATCAACCCCCCGGCCTCAGTAATATGGGCCATGTATATCGCCATGGCAGAAAAGCGGGGGATCGACCGAAAGGTATTAGGAGGTACGATCCAGAACGATATGCTTAAGGAGTTTGTTGCTCAGAAGACCTTTATGTGCCCGCCAATACCTTCTGTCAGGATCATCGAGGATACTGTGGAATTCGGGACCAAAGAAGTCCCGAGGTGGAATACCATCAGTATCAGCGGATATCATATCAGGGAGGCAGGCTCCACCGCTGTTCAGGAACTGGCGTTTACCCTGGCTGACGGTATTGCTTACACAGAGAAGGCCATCGAACGCGGTCTTGATGTAGATGACTTTGCGCCCCGGTTTTCCTTCTTTTTCAATTCTCACCTCGATTTTTTTGAAGAGGTGGCCAAGTTCAGGGCGGCCAGGAGGATGTGGGCCAAGATCATGAAGGAACGGTTTAAGGCAAAGGACCCGAGATCGTGGTGGCTGAGGTTTCACACCCAGACGGCGGGGTGTTCTCTCACGGCTCAGCAGCCCTATAATAATGTGGTAAGGACAGCGCTCCAGGCATTGGCCGCGGTTATGGGCGGGACCCAGTCTCTACACACCAATTCGCTGGACGAGGTTTTGGCCATACCAACTGAGGAGGCGGCCACCATTGCGTTGAGGACACAGCAGATCATTGCTGAGGAATCCGGAGTGGCCAATACGATTGACCCATTGGGAGGGTCTTATTTTGTTGAAACGCTTACTGACCAGATGGAAGAGGAGGCCTTCGATATAATACAAAGAATCGATGATATGGGCGGTATGTTGTCGGCAATAGAAAAAAACTTCCCACAGCAGGAGATTGCGGATTCCGCCTATCACTATCAGAGACAGATTGATGAAAAAGAGAAAACAGTGGTCGGTGTCAACAAGTATGCCGTTGAAGAGGAGATCCCGGTAGAGGTGTTAGAGATAGACGAAGAACTCGAAAACCTCCAGATTGAAAAAACCAACAGGGTCAAGGCTGAACGTGATAATCAGCGGGTTGCAGAGTGCCTTGAAAGGGTAGGAGATGCCTGTTCAGAGGAACAAAACGTAATGGAGACCCTAATTGATGCAGTAAAAGCCGATGCCACCCTCCAGGAGGTGTGTGACGTTTACAGGAAGGTGTATGGAGAGTACAGGGACCCGGGGATTTATTAGAATAATAATTTAGGAATTTAGTGTCTGAACGAAAACCCTGTTCGGGCACGATTTTGGACTTTAAAATTCACGCAAATTTGAACGAAACAACTGCCGCATTTAAATTTTGTTTTTGGGTTCATAATCTTAATCATAATCTTAATCATAATCGTTTTGAGTAAGATTACGATTATGATTAAGATTATGAA
>JAOZQV010000439.1 GCA_029932035.1 Deltaproteobacteria bacterium
ATGAATTAATATTTCCAAGTCCAGCTTGGGTATCAGAAGTACTCGAAAATTCAATTGATGTAAACGATGCGGCTCTGGAATCTCTGGGGTACATGAAGGAGGGTATCAGGTCTCTGAATTTCTAATCAACAACTAAAGAATATCCCTACTTGCCTTCGGTAACATCCTTAATATCTTCAGGGGTATCCATCTTTATTATTTTGATATCTTTACGGTTAAGGTTGCAGTCCATAAGTTTAACAACTCTGATTCTGCTGTTTCCAGCGGTCTTGAAGTAGAAATTTTTCTTATGGAGATCATGTACCGATGTCCACTGAGTTATGTCATACTCTGTAACGTCACCCTGTTCGGAACGTACAACACCGTCAGGAATGTCAAAATTGTTCAGTATATGGAATGCCTGCATGGCAGTTTCCTGAGAGTTGTCCTTTATTAAGGAGGCACTTGCAAAGAAAAGAGCTCTTATGAAACGTGACGGAGGTGTAAAATCTCCCGGTATGCCGAGCATCCCGGACCCTTGACCAAAAGGACTCAATTTTTTCCCGGCCAATTCTCTTTCCGGTAAATTATTTGCCGATAAATAAAGGTAGTTTTGAATATTCGTTAACATCCAGTCAAAAGGCGGGGTGTTTGTTATGACGCCATATAAGTTGTCATATATATTCATCTTGCCCTTTACATATTCAATAACTATCGAATTACCCTTTGAATCTGTAACAATATAATGAAATGGTAACACCATTTTCCATTTATCATAAACCACGGTAGCTACCTTGATATGATAGAGTTGTTCTCTTACCTCATCAACTGATTCAAAGTTTGTAAGTATCCATGTTACGAGCTGCCAGGGCGCCAATGTCTTATCATAATCCGATTTGGTTGCCGGCTGGTACTCTGTATATCCAGGAAAGTAAAAAATTCCCGACGACAACCCCTTTTCATTTATTCCGTCGATAATCTCCTGAGTGTTTTCAAAGTTTGCTCCAACTGCTGCAAACTTAGTTTTCCATTCCAGACCATTACGACCATCAGCGGTCATACCGGTAAACTTCATATTTCTTGGGACAACAATTACTTCCGATTTAAGGTCTTTGGCAAATTCAAGTGTTCTCCCAAAAACAACTGCCCCGTCCTTTGCTTCAAGTGTAATTCCGGTACAGGAAATTGCTTCGAGCGAATAGAACAAAAAAAACACGAATAATGTCATTATGGCAGTAAACTTTTTCATCGAATTCTCCTATCAATCAAGCCATGAATTAGGGGTGGACGAATCAACGGCACCGCCGTCAAAACGATTTGCATCATTTTTTAAAGTGATGAGAATGATCCTGATGTTGCCGCTATGGTGTCCCTCATCATCGTTATTTTCATCAAGCAGATCTACAAAAAAACTGACTACATGTCAATCATTATAATTTTGTGCCACAACACCACCGCAATCATCCTCACTGCCACTATGTCTTTCGCGATCAGATCACGCCACTTTCTCCTCGCGCATCGTGCTTACACTCACGAGCAGGCGCACGCCCGGCGCCGCTTATCCTCCTTCGCCGCGCAGGTGGTTTCCGGGCTGCTGACCCAGGCGAAATGGACTAAAAGATAAAGGGCATCCCCCTTTTCGTTACGCACCTTTACGAATGCCCCCCTTTTTCATCTTGTATCGTAGTACACGTTCACTGATTCCAAGAAGTTCAGCAGCTTTGGTCTGCACCCAGTCAGTCCTCTCCAGAGCGGATACGATCATTTCCCGTTCCACCGCCTCCAAACTTTGGGCAAGTGTGCCTTGGGTTGCCGTACTGTGATGGTGTACCTCCCCGGGAAGATCTGAAGGACGGATTATTCCGCCTCTTACCAGGGTCGCGGTGCGCTGCACAATATGTTCCAACTCCCGAACATTCCCTGGGAAAGGGTACTTTATGAGGATATCCAGAGCCTCGGGGGTAAACCGCAGGCCGGTCGGGGCATAGCGGTCTAAAAAGAAATTCACCAGGGGAAGGATGTCTTCACGACGACGACGCAATGGTGGAATCTCAATCTCAAAGACTTTGATGCGGTAATATAAGTCCTCGCGAAACCGGCCTGTTTCAACCATTTGTTTGAGGTTCCGGTTGGTAGAGGTCACCAAACGGACATCCACACGAATATCCTTTTCACCGCCCACGCGAGTGATTTTCCCATCTTGTAAAGCACGGAGCAGTTTGGGTTGCAGAACCAACGGCATTTCTCCGATTTCGTCCAACAGCAGGGTTCCGCCGCTTGCAAGCTCAAATCTGCCGCGACGGTTCCTCAAAGCCCCCGTAAATGCGCCCTTTACGTGGCCGAAAAGTTCACTCTCGAAGAGATTTTCCGGTATTGCCGAACAGTTTACTTCTATGAACAGGGAAGCATCTCTCGGACTTAACAGATGAATGAGGTGCGCCGCCAGCTCCTTGCCCGTCCCCGTTTCGCCGAAAACAAGAACCGGCCACGGACTCTCCGCCACCCGCCGGATAAAGGAGATAACATTTTTCATTTCCGGGCTTTCAGCGATCATCTTCAAAGGCAGCGGGCCGTCTTCCATGGCTTTTTCAACAACCGCCACATCTTCATCCACAACCATTTCCTGTTCTATCTGCCGGATTTTCTCAAGGAGTAAAGAGAGGTCCACCGGTTTTTCCAGGAAATCGCCCGCGCCCAATTTCAGCACGGTTACGGCTGTGTTCAGATCGCCATAAGCCGTGATCATGATCGCATGCACCATGGGATTCATGGCCTTCATTTTTTTTAAGGCTTCCTCCCCTGTTAGTCCGGGCATTTTCTGGTCCAGCAGAACCAATTGAACCGGTTCCCTCTCAAATAGCGCCAATGCCTCCACGCCGTCCGAAGCCGTTAATGTTTCATAACCCTGGTTTTCCAAAAACCCTTTGAGGAGTTCTCTCTGGAGGGCATCATCATCTGCAATCAGAATTTTCATGTGAACAGCAACCTTTCATTGATTGGGTTCTTAATTCGATATTCG
>JAOZQV010000440.1 GCA_029932035.1 Deltaproteobacteria bacterium
ATTCCTTAGTGTGTTTAATATATATTCTACCATTGGTTTTGGCTTGCCACCTACACCTCTCATTACCTTTATCTCTTTTAGTGATTTATATCCTCTCCTGAAATACCATTCTCTATAGGAGAATAGATCCTCCAACTGGTGCCAAAACTTTTTAAAAGAGAACTTTTTGCTGCCCCCTGCTAAAACTACTGCAACCATTTTTTCAGAGCTCAACATTTATGAAAACCTACATCCTTATCTAACATCCTCATTTTCTTACTCATAATCACAATCTTACTCATAATCAAACATCTCTCAAGCTGACTTTAAGGCTTCTCCCTTTGTGAGGGATTCATGACTTTAATAATTATGGAAGCACCGGTCAAGGGTCTTCCCGCATTTCCGAAATAAAGCCTTGCGTGTCGCTGATAACAACAAGGGGAATTCCCAAGAAGGATTTGCCTCAGCACGGAGTTATATGGTAGGTGAGAATAAGCGGTTCAAAGAGGGGTAGAGATTCTTGTTTATGATGTGGCCATTGACCTGGAAGGGATCTCCTTAAACCGAAGACTCCCTTATCAGCTCTAAGGCCTCGAAGATGCAAGCGTTTTTAAAATGATCCCAGGCAGAAAGAAAAAATCCACTGAAGAATTGTTGAAAAGGGAAAGCGGTTTTGTCCGCGTTTTGCCCCCCTTTGAATCCCATCTAATCGCGATGATCGCCATTCTGTGGGCGTTGTTCCAACTGTCTCTGCCCTGCTTTCTCATAATCGACAGCACCAAGGAAAGAGCCATCCATCTCGCCTTTGCCATAACGCTCCTTTTTCTGGTCAGTCCGTGTTTAAAAAAGGCCATCAAAATTTGTTCTTTTCTTTCAGTTAAAGATCGGATTCCCCTGATCGATTATGCCCTTGCCGCTGCCGGCGCTTTGACCGCCCTCTACATCGTGTTCGACTATGAGGGCATTGCCATGAGAGCGGGCGCCCCCACTGCCCGTGATCTAATTGTCGGCAGCATCCTTGTCATCCTGCTTTTGGAATCCACCCGCCGGGTAATCGGGCCTGCCCTCCCCGTCATCGCCCTGCTGTTTACCGGGTATGCGTTTGCCGGACCCCATATGCCCGATATCTTAGCATTCAAAGGGGTTTCCCTGAGCCGGTATCTGAGTAATATTTCTCTTTCCACTGAAGGGATATACGGCATCCCTCTCGGCGTCTCTTCTTCCATTGTGTACCTGTTCGTGCTGTTAGGGGCACTTCTGAACAAAGCGGGCGCCGGAAGCTTTTTTACCCGTCTGGCCCTTGCCTTTCTGGGCCGGTATAAGGGGGGGGCGGCAAAGGCTGCGGTAATGGCCAGTGGGGCATCGGGTCTTGTTTCCGGTTCCAGTATCGCCAATATTGTGACCACCGGCCCGTTTACCATCCCATTGATGAAAAAAATCGGTTACCCCGCGAAAAAAGCGGCGGCAATCGAAGTGGCAGCCAGCACCGACGGTCAATTGATGCCGCCCATCATGGGGGCAGCGGCGTTTATTATTGCCGAATACGTCAACGTACCCTACTTGGCTGTGGTGAAAGCTGCGGCCATTCCGGCGCTTGCCTCCTATTTCGGTCTTTTCTGCATTACCCACATCGAAGCTTCAAAGCTGGGCATCAAAGGCCTTTCTCCATTGGACATCCCCAACTTTTTTCGCACCCTCAAAGACGGCATCCACTATTTGATCCCCGTAGGAATACTTTTGTATGAACTGGTCTGGCTTCGTCATTCCCCCGAACTCGCGGCTTTCAGATCGATTCTGTCCCTGTTTCCGGTGATTTTCTACCAGGAAATCAAAAAGGCTTTGCAAGAGCGAAAAGGTGTTAAAAAGGCCGTGGTGAATAGTCTCAGAATCATTATGGAGGGCTTTATTCAGGGTTCCAGGAATATGATGGCCGTGGCGCTCGCCTGCGCATGTGCCGGAATAATTGTGGGTGTGGTAAATATGGGTATTGGCGGGATGATTGCATATGTGGTGGAATATCTCTCCGGGGGGAACATTTTTCTTCTGCTGCTCATTACGGCGGTCGCAAGCCTCATGATCGGCATGGGCCTGCCCACAACCGCCACCTATATAGTCATGGCATCTTTGACCGCGCCGATTATTGTTCAAGTGGGGGGCCTTTATGATCTTGTGATTCCCCTGATGGCGGCGCATCTCTTCTGTTTCTATTTCGGTATATTGGCTGATGATACGCCGCCCGTGGGTCTTGCAGCCTATGCGGCATCCGCCATTGCTGAGTCTGAGCCCATTCCCACCGGCATACAGGGTTTTTTATATGACATCCGCACCTCCTGTATTGCCTTCATGTTTGTCTTCAATCCGGATCTAATCCTGCATGGCATCAACAGTTGGCCCCATGCCCTTTTGATATTCGCCATGGCCCTTGTGGGTATGTCGGCGTTTGAATGTTTTGCCCAAGGCTGGGGCTTGACCCGTAACCGCTGGTACGAACTCCCCTTTTTATTAGGGGCGGCCCTTATCCTGTTTCATCCGGGGGCCGTTGCCTCGTTCCTACAGGTTGATATGACGCTAAAGTACTGGTTCTATTCACTGGGTCTCTTCCTATACGGTTTGGTGCTCCTCTCCCAAAAAGTGCGGCTGAAAAAATGTAAAAGGTAAGAGTTTAACAAACTGGTAATGATCCCTGTCAATCTCTCTGAAGACTATTCACTAAGTAATCTACAGAATAACTCACAAGGGCATGGTAGTCTTCACCTCTAAGCATCGTAGTCTTTAGTTTTTTGAATAGTATCAAACCGTGGAGAGCAGCCCAGAACATCATTGCAAATTTTCTCACGTCCACTTCTCTGAAATCGCCGGAGGCAATCCCCGCCTCAACCGCACTCACCAAGAGGGAAATAACCCTGTTACCCCTTTGATCTATCTGCCCCTTGAGGTTTTCATTGAACAAAACTCCGGGAGAAGAGAGAAAATAGTTGATGATATCAAAATAGTCCTTGTTCTCCCTGCTGAAATC
>JAOZQV010000094.1 GCA_029932035.1 Deltaproteobacteria bacterium
CAGGTCTCGAGGACAAGGACCAGGTTATCACCAACCCCGCAGGGCTGAAGAGCGGAGAGGCGGTAAAAGTAAGGTGAAAAAGATGAACGTCGAACATCGAACATCCAACATCGAATGCAAAACAAACCTCAACTTTAGTCATCCCGCCTGGCGGGACTCACTTTAGGCATTTCAAACTTTAGGCATTTTAGGCACTTTAGTTTATTTTAGGCACTTCTGATGTTCTTAACCAAACTTAGCGTATCAAGACCCGTTGTCGTTCGGATGGCCCTGATCCTTATCGTTATCATTGGCATTTACGCCTACAGTTCCATGCCAAGGTTCTTGGATCCGGATATCACCATCGGGGAGGGGGTGGTTATTACCGTTTGCCCTGGATTTTCACCGGAGGAGATGGAAAGTCTGGTGACAAAGAAGATCGAAGATGAGTTAAAAGGGATATCCGAGATCAGGCGCTTTGAGTCAAATTCCTATGAGAGCACGTCAAAGATACACATCTTTTTTAACACGCGCCTTTCAGAATATGAGATTGACCAGGCCATGCAGGAGGTCAGGAACGCCGTGGATCGGGTGGATGACCTTCCTGAGGAGGCGAAGGTCCCCAGAGTCATAGAGATCGATATCGCCATCTTCCCGGTCTGCATGGTCGGATTAGCAGGTCAGCTTCCCATGATGCAGCTTCAGGACATTGCCGGAGAGATCTCTGACACCTTTGAAGGGATTAAAGGGGTATCAGAGGTGGATATTGTGGGAGAGAGAGAGGGTGAAATATGGGTGGAATTAAATCCCCGACGGATGTCCGCCTACGGCATCTCAATACCTGAAGTGGCTCAGGCAGTTGCCAAACGCACAAAAAACCTGCCTGGCGGCACAGTGGAAATGGGGAAACACGAGACCGCAATAAGGATGGTGGGCGAACCAAGGGACCCCAAAGATCTCGGGAATATTGCGCTCAAAAGCGTTAATGGGGGCACAGTCTACCTCCGTGATATTGCTAAGATAACCCCCACCTTGGAAAAGCCCATGACCCTGACCTTCATAGACAAGGAGAATGCGCTTGTTCTCGCCATCAAGAGGAAAAAGAACACAAACATGATCCAGATCGTGGATGACGTAAGGAGGCTCATGAAGGAGATCCCGGGCCAATATCCCGGTCTCAAGACTACGCTTTATTTCGACCAGGCTCGAGAAATCAAAAAACGGATAAAAGAACTCCAGATCAACGGTTTATTAGGTATTATCTTAGTGTTTTTCGTCCTCTGGATCTCCATGGGTCTACGAAACGCCCTCTTTGCCTCTATCGGCATCCCGGTTGCCTTTCTCCTTACATTCATCCTGATGAAGGCCTTTGGTCTTTCCATAAATGGTCTGACCCTCTTTGGCCTGATCCTTGTTCTTGGGGTGGTTGTGGATGATGCCATTGTGGTCCTCGAAAATATCTTCCGTCACATAGAGAAAGGAAAACCTCTCGTGAAGGCCACCCTTGAGGGGAGCCGCCAGGTCCTGGCCCCGGTCTTGGCATCGGTCTCTACTACCATGGCCGCCTTTCTCCCTATTCTCATCCTCGTTGGCGGCGTTATCGGACGGTACTTGGCCGATCTGCCCAAGGTGGTGATGTTTGCACTTGCGGCGTCGCTTTTTGAGGTCTTTTTCATGCTCCCCTCCCATGTGGTGGAGTTGACACCAAAAAACGTAATAAAGAAGGTTCGAAGGAAGCGGTTTGACATTTTTGGCCCGGTTCGAAAGATCTATTATCCACTTCTAAAGATTATTCTTCGGCACCGATATTTTTCCGTGCTCTTCATCGCTCTTTCAACCGTTCTCGCCTTTTTTCTATATTTCCAGACCGATTTTGTCATGTTCCCTAAAAGCGATGTCTTTCCCAGGTTCAACATCCACTTCGACCTCCCTGCAAATTCCACATTAGACAGATCTAGGGAGACACTCATGGAACTCTCTGACCTGATCAAGGAGCGTATCGGCGATGATCTGGAGGCCCCCATTGCCGTGGCAGGGATGAAAGAGGTGAATTATGAACCGATTTTCGGCACGCATTTTGGAATGCTGATGGTCATCTTGAAGGCAAATAAGGAGAGAAAGCGCTCTGTCGTGGAGTTAATGGAGATTATCAGGGAAGATGCCGGGAAACTCCTAACATCTCTTGGCGCCACCTCCTTTGTCTTAGAGAGGCTGATTGAAGGACCGCCTGTGGGCGCCGACATGGACCTGAAGATACAATCTCCTAAATGGGAGAGCTCTGCCAAGATCTCCCGCCTGTTAAGGGAAGAGATGGCCAAGCACAGGGGGATTGTGGATATTCAGGACGATGTCTCAAGGGAGAAGCAGTTCATGGAAATCACCTTAGATGAAGCCAAGGGGAAAAAACTCGGGATCGACCATGACCATCTTGTCATGGCGGTCCAGGCAGCCTTCCATGGCCTTGCGGTAGCCACCTACAACCAGGGTGATGACAATCAGGATGTAAAATTAAAATATCTCCCCGAATACAGACACGACTTTGACGATCTGGTAAACCTGAAGGTGATGGTTCCGGGGCACGGGGAGATCCCCTTAAAGGAATTGGCTGAAATCCGCCTGACCCCCGGCTTTCACAATATCTATCACTATGACGGGAAACAGACCGTGCGCCTCACCGCAAACATCAAAGAGATGCAGGATGACCAGGAGGGTGACAGCGGCTTTCTTGCCAATCTGAGCGGCAAGAAAATGACTGCGGTGAAGGCCAATAAGATCGCTAAGGAGTACTTTGAAACTATTCGATATAACTTCCCGGGCTCTAAAATGATTGCTGGAGGGCTTCAGGATGAGACCAACACGTCACTCAGGGAATTGGGGAACGCGGGTATGTTAGCCATCTTCCTTATATTTTTTATCCTTTCTCTCCAGTTCAACTCCTTTACCCAGCCTTTTATTATTATGATCACCATCCCCTTTGCTAGCCTGGGCGTAATGATAGGACTCTTGGTCAGCAATAATCCCTTGACCTTCGTCACCTTGATCGGTCTCTTGACACTTACGGGAATCGTTGTTAACGATTCTCTTGTCCTGATCGATTTTATGAACCGTTACAGGAAAGAACACCCGAAGCAGCTCTATTTGGCCATCATACGGGGATGCCATGTGCGCATGCGGCCAATCATACTCACATCTATCACAACCATATGCGGTTTGGCGCCCATGGCTTTCGGAGTGGGAGGCAAATCCGTTTTCTGGGCCCCATTGGCCACGGCCATCATGTGGGGACTGGGGTTTGCAACGATTCTTATCCTCTCCATGGTGCCGGCCTTCTATGCCATCTTGGAGGATATTGGTTATTTTATCCGTCACCGGAAACGGAGAAAGGCTGATACGCTGAGAGAGATAGATGAGGCATTTGTTTATGAGGAACTACAACCTTTCATGAAACAGAGGAACAACTAATGAGCAAAAAAATTAAAGATGACCAGTGGGTCTGGGTAGTGGTTCAGGACCCCGAAGGAAACGAACAGTTCTTAGGGCAGCGTGACGAAACAAAAAATATATCGTTTATCCCCACGTTTCTTGAAAAAGAGGCCGCCCTCCAGTGCATGAATCATTTTGTCTTAGAAAGGGGCCACAAGTATGAGGTCCAGGCCATATTCTATGAAGAGCTCGTTCCAAAGGCGAAAGAACAAGGGTTTTCCCTGTTAGTCCTGAACGAGTCCGGAGAGGTCCTTGATCAAATAGACCCTTAAGTATAAGGGGCCTACTCTTCACTTGACAAAAGCCTGCCATGGAAAATCAAGCTTGGTCCCAGGGATGAGGCAATCAAAGTGTTAAAGTTTTTTTTGGAGAAGCTATAGTGATGAGGCTTTTCAATTGAATCTGACAGAGGAAGAAATAAGGCTTAGGCAGGCATGGGCATCGGAACTACTCGAAGAGCATGAGTCTGTCTGCTGGCAATATAAGGTCAGTCTTCTTAAACCCATCATCGAAATCTCCAATTCGAAGACAGAGTGGGGGTCATGGGATCCTGATTTTAGGACAATGAAGGTCTCAGCAACCCTCATAAGAGAACATTCGTGGGATGTTACACTGAATGTGTTCAAACACGAAATGGCTCACCAGATAGTAACAGATCTTTTTAACAGGGTCGATGGCCATGGAGAGCTATTTCACACAGCCTGTAAGATGATAGGTGTTCCGAAAGAGTTTCGTGGGTCTAAAGGGGACATACCGCGAAAAATTGTCGATTTCAGAGATCAAGCGATAGATTCAGCTAATGGGAGGATGCTCGAAAAAGTAGGGAAGCTTTTGTCTTTAGCCCAGTCAACAAATGAAAATGAGGCTTTTCTCGCAATGAAAAAAGCCAACGAACTCATCGAGAAATATAATATTGACAGGATTGAGCAGGAAAAGGATTCCAAATATGTTTACGCCATAATCAGCCATAGAAAGAAGCGGATCGAGAACTATCAGCGCCGTATATGCCTGATTTTGACGGAACACTTCTTTGTTGAGGTGGTATACTCCTATCTCTATAATGCCCGTGATTGCCAGACATATCGGGCGATTGAGTTATTGGGGACGGCGGAGAACGTCCTTATAGCGGAATACGTGTACTATTTTTTGTTGAATCAATTAGGGGTTCTCTGGAAGGTTCATCAATTCAGGAAAGGCGATCGCAGTTCTAAGAATAAGAGGTCTTACTGGCTCGGAGTCCTGAAAGGCTTCAAGGATAAGCTGGACCAACAGGCAAAGAATAGGGATCGTTATGACCCGAAAGGACGCAGCCCAAAGACGATGAGCGTCTTAATTTGTGCTGAAGACAAAATGTTAGCGCAGTTTAAGAGGATGCTGTTCCCTCGTTTGAGTAGCTACAGGTCCCAGGGCGCAACTATAGATCATCGGACGTACCAGGCTGGTATAGATGAAGGTAAACTGCTGAACATCCATAAAGGGATTAGCCGGAAGGACGGGTTTCAGGGGAGATTGCTGAGTACAAAATATCGATAACTACTATTTAGAATTATGAACAACCAATCGAGGAGATTTTTTGATACAAAAAGGCCCATACAGGAAACATATCTACTGGCTGACGAGAGATGAAGAGGCCCGTTTGAGGGATGAACTGGATTCCCGAGAGATCAAATTAAGGACTGCCAAGGGAATTGCATGTACCCCTTTGGACAGGATAAACAAGATTTCGAGCGTTGCCCCTGAGGTATGGAACGATACCTGCAGCAGGCAGGGAAGTTGGTACAGGACCTCGGAAAAGAACGGCCTCTATCTCATAGTCAGCTCCTTTGAATTGGAAGGTTGCGAGGATCGTAAGTCTGCAGTCCTGACAGAGTCAGACTTTGTTCCACCTAAACTGGCTTCGGTAGAGAATAAGACAGCGCTTTCAGAGAACCCACGGCTCAGGGAGAGAATACCTGAAGATTGGGAGCGGGTTGAGGAAATCGAGAAAAGGATTTATCTGAGGTGGGCCAGGAGACTCGGTTCAGATGTCCAGGAATACGACTTTCTCTACCTGTCTCATACGGCCAACCATGCCAACTTTATCAATCCTCACTTTTTTGTTGAGGATGAAGGCGGGGTTATTCCATATTCCATTGACAAAAGCGCCCATCTCTGTTCCTGTTGCGTGGAGCTGTTTCAGGTCTTAGGGGATGAATTTCACAGGAAACTGGTCGCCCCCTGCCCCGGGGCCACGATCTTTGCCCGCCTGAAACCGGACCGCTATTTGCTGGTGGAAAAGGCTTAGGGGCCTTTCCCGGCATACTGAAACCAGGAGATACAAGAATGAAAATCCCTTTCATAGAATATTACCAAGTGGTCGTTTCCCACCCGAAAGAGTTTCTTAACGCCGCTGTTTATATCTTGGCCATATTTGCTGTGGGGGCCATCTCCTGGTGGATCTTCAATATGGTTATGAACAGGCTTGAGAAGAAATATCGTGAGCCCCCGTTCTTTGAGAAAAATCGGCGCTTGTTCTTTCTCCTGAAGCGCGCGGGCCATTACTGTATCCTTGTTGCAGTGGGTACGGCCCTCATCAACCACTTCGATTTGCCGATCGTGCACAGAATATTCAACGCGTTCATGATTATGCTCTTAGCGTCAATTGCCTGCAGCATCATCAACAGTCTTCTGCCATACGTCGAACAGAACCTTTCCAAAAAGACAGACACCAAAGTGGATGACGTGATTATAAGTCTGTCAAAGAAATTCTCAGGCATAATCATCTATACGGTAGGCGGAATAATGGCCCTCGACAAGCTCGGCCTGAATGTCATGCCTTTTGTTGCGGGTGCGGGCGTGGCGGGTATTGCCATCGGATTTGCAGCCAAAGATACCCTTTCCAATGTGATTTCCGGGATACTCCTGATAATTGATCGCCCTCTCAAGGTAGGGGACCGTATTGAGGTCCGGGCAGCCCCAAAGAACTCGGCCACCTGGGGAGATGTAATTGATATCGGTCTCAGGGCCACCAGGATCAGGACCACGGACAACATCGTGATCATCATCCCAAACAATGAGATCATGAATCGCGATATTGTCAATTACACCTCTATAACAGATGAAATCAGGGTCAGGATCCCGATAGGGATCTCCTATGAATCAAACCTCAAGAAGGCAAAGGAGATTATAATTGGAATCAGTCTCCAATTGGACTGGGTCATGAGAGACCCGGCGCCCAAGGTAGTCGTAAGAAATTTTGGGGAATCGTCCGTTGACCTGCAAGCCCGGGTATGGATTAGCGATCCCCGTCGACGGATGGATACCATCTCTTATATCACAGATAACGTAAAGGAGGCCTTTGACCGGGAGGGAATCGAGATCCCCTATCCAAAACGGGAGATCTTTATCAGGAACGAGACTTCTTAAAATCTTCTTCTCAATCATTCATGTTGTCCTGTGGTCCCCACTGTTTTAGAGGGCAATCTTCACAGAGCGGATTCTTACGGCAGTAGTTCTTCCCGGCCTGTACGATCAAGGCGTGAAACTCGTTGAAAAGGGGCGCATCTTCAGGGAGATGATCCATA
Organism: Deltaproteobacteria bacterium; assembly: GCA_029932035.1. Classification (GTDB taxonomy): domain Bacteria; phylum Desulfobacterota; class DSM-4660; order Desulfatiglandales; family Desulfatiglandaceae; genus Desulfacyla. Next base: position 7,026 of record JAOZQV010000094.1, read on the forward strand.
AACAGCTCCTGCATATCATAGTAGGTTGCCTCTTCTCCAGCCATGGCGTGCCGGCTCAATATCCGGTGAGTATAGGTATCAATTACAAAGAGAGGTCTCTTTGCAGCATAAAGAATGATGCTGTCCGCGGTTTCAGGACCCACGCCGTTTACAGAGAGAAGCCCTTCCCTGAGACGATCAGTTTCTTCCTGTAGAAGACCCGCGAGATCTCCATCGTACTGAACAAAAATAAAATTGATTAGATTTTTTAGCCGCTTTGTCTTGATGTTGTAATAGCCAGCAGGCCGGATTTCCTTGGCTAAATCCTCTATTGGTAGAGAAACAAGACGCTCTAAAGAGACCAGGCCCTTATTCTTGAGATTAAAAATGGCCTTTTCCACATTGGCCCAGTTTGTATTCTGGGTAAGGATCGCCCCAATCATCACCTCTAATTCGGTCTCGGCAGGCCACCAGTTCTGAGGGCCAAAATGGGCTAAGAGGAGATCGAACATCTCCATCAGTCTTTGGCCGGATAAGCTATGGGGTGTAAATTGAAATTTCTTAATCTTACTCGTAATCATAATCGTAATCTTTTTGGGAGGATTATGAGCAAACATCCTTCACTCTCTAAGTATACCTTGACAGGCGACAGAAGATACCTTAGATTCTCCGCTCGTGTCAATAAAGCACCAGACGATCTCTCAAAGATTCAAATGACAAACTTCCTCAACTTTAGTCACTTTATTTAACTGAAAAACAAATTCTTATGCCAAACGATAAAAAATTAGCCAATACCCGCAACATAGGGATTATCGCTCATATCGACGCGGGCAAGACCACTGTGACAGAACGTATCCTCTTTTACTCCGGCCGTGTTCATAAGATGGGCGAGGTTCATAATGGTGAAGCTACCATGGACTGGATGGCAGAGGAGAGGGAAAGGGGCATCACAATCACCTCGGCAGTCACCTCTTGCGACTGGCTGGGGCACACCATTAACATAATCGATACGCCCGGCCATGTGGATTTCACTATCGAGGTCGAGCGTTCCCTCCGCGTCTTAGATGGCGCCATAGGTGTGTTCTGCGCCGTGGGGGGAGTGGAACCCCAATCCGAGACAGTGTGGCGCCAGGCAGACAGGTATAAGGTCCCCAAAATCGTATTCATAAACAAATTGGACCGAATCGGGGCCGATTTCTTCAAGGCAGTACAGATGATCAAAGACCGCCTTGGGGCACTTCCCCTTATCCTTCAGATACCCTGGGGTGTGGAGGATAATTTCAGAGGAGTTATTGATCTAATCAAGATGAAGGCTATCCTGTGGGAAGATGAAATGTTAGGAGCCGAATACAGCGAGGCCCCTGTCCCGGAGGAATTAGCTGAAGAGGTTGCTAAGTACAGGGACCTCCTCTTGGAAACCTTGGCCGATAAGGACGACCTTGTAATGGAGAGGTATCTGTCAGAAGAGGAGATCCCTATCAAAGAATTGAAAGCGGCCATACGTGCTGCCACTATCGAGATGGAACTGGTCCCGGTTTTCTGCGGGGCTGCGCTGAGGAATAGAGGGATACAACCCCTCTTAGACGGGATAGTGGAGTACTTGCCAGCCCCAGTTGATGTTCCGCCCATTACCGGGAGGAATCCCCTGACAGAAGAGGAGGAATCGCGGCCGGCAATGGCTAAGGGGGCATTTACCGCCCTTGCCTTCAAGGTAATGATGGATCAGGGGAGGAAGATGACTTATATCCGGATCTATTCAGGCACTGTTAAGGCCGGGGGTCCGGTTTACAACCCCGGCAAAAACATCAACGAGAAGCCCGCCCGGCTTTTAAAGATGCATTCCAACAAAAGGGAACGTATCGGACATGCCTCTGCAGGCGATATCGTAGCGGCAATGGGTCTCAAACTAACAACCACCGGTGATACCCTCTGCGATGAAGAAAAACCGATCCTGTTGGAACCGATTCAGTTCAACGATCCGGTCATAAGTGTGGCAGTGGAGCCCAAGAGTATCCAGGAACATGACAGGCTTTTGGCCGCCCTCGGTAAATTAGCCGATGAAGATCCCACATTTAAGTTTAAGATCGACGAAGAGACAGGTCAGACCCTTATTTCCGGCATGGGGGAATTACACATTGAGATCATCATAGGCAGGCTCAAGCGGGAGTTTTCGGTGGAAGTGAATCAGGGAAAGCCGCAGGTAGTATACAGGGAAACAGTCACCATACCTGTGGAGCACGAAGGTCTTTTTCAGAGGGAATTGGCAGGGCAGGAACATTTTGCAGGTGTGCGAATCGAGATTTCACCTTTGCCAAGGGGTTCAGGAAACCGTTTTGTTAATAAGTACAAAGATCCCGAGCTTGCAGAGGAGTTCTTAGATGCGATCAGCCATGGGGTCACAGAGGCTGAAGCGGGTGGAACCCTGATGGGATATCCGGTAATTGACGTGCAAACAACCCTGCTTGATGTCCAGATAAAAGAGACATCCTCTGACGTAATGGCCTTTAAGGCGGTCGCCAACATGGCCTTCAGGACCGCATTTCAAAAAGGCGAGCCTGTTCTCTTGGAACCGATCATGAAAACCGAGGTCCTGGTGCCGGATGAATTTACAGGGGAAGTCATTGGTGATCTGAATGCCAGACAGGGAAAGATCGGGCAAATCGTCAGTCATGGAGCCATTCAGGTACTAACTGCGAATGTCCCGCTTTCTCGGATGTTCGGATATTCCACTGCTCTACGGTCTAGTTCCCAGGGGCGGGGCACTTTCACCATGCAGTTCAGCCATTATGACAGGGAATGAGGTCGACGTCCCCGTCACCTCCCAACCTGCAGACGGACCTCTCCCTCACCGTAGTCGATAATCACCCCATTAGGGATAATCTCTTTTAAAAGAGGGCCGTCTTCCTCAATTTTATCTCCCACCTCGTAACGACGCATGTTGATAAACACCAGACGTTCGGCCGGGTCTTGGGAATATGAATGCACATTAATCTGCAGCTTCCCCAATTTCTCTTTGATTTCGTAGGGAAGTTCGCCAATTAAGGGGATAGCCTCTATTCTCTTCCTATCAACCTCCTCTTTTGCCGCGGGGGCTGGAGAAGGCTTGGCAGGACTGGCAGTTACTGTTTTTGCCTGTTTTTCGACCGATTTGCTTTGATCTGATGCCGCAGGCTTCATGGGGGTCTTTTCAGGGATTGAAGCTACCGACGGAGAGGGTTGAACGGGGTCCGGTATAGGGGTAGTGGTTTCCCCTGCTGTGGGAACAGACTTTGGCTCCGGCGCTTTCTCAACCGGTTTAGATTCAATCTTTGCCTGCGCCGTTTTTTCTGTCACGCTCCTAATGGGTGGAGCTGGTTTCGCCTTGCGTAGCGGCCTTGGGACAGGTTGAGTGCCGGATGCCTCCTCTGAAGATCTCTTTGCCTGCAAACCCTCGCTCCCCTTGGCAAGGGAAGGGGGAGGCGATGGGGACCGGGAAGCCGATTCACCTTGAGGCAGAGGAGACGTAACAGGATCTGGTCCCTCTGGCCATAGCATCAGCCCAACAACGATGGCGACCACTAAGAGGGAACCGCTTAGCCAGAGCCAGGGCCGGATGTTAGGATACCGGGAAAGGCTATTCTCGTCATATACCGCGCTTAAGTCAGGAGCCCGTTCGAGCCGCCGTTCCCGGTCTGCCCGTTTAAGCGCTTCAAGGATGAATGACATGCCCCTCTCCGTTTTGGGAGTGGATGTATAACAGCGGGATGGAATGATTTGCTGCTCCCGTATTCAACTGGATCAATGTCTGCTCCCCGACAATGCCATCCGCCTTTACAAAATGAGCACGCTGAAAGTCCATGACCCGCCTTTTCAACATTTCGTCAAACAGCGGGCTGGGTGATGGTGTATCCGGCCCGCCCTGCGTACCTTCGAGACGGTCCAATTGCGCCCTCAACCAGAGCACATCGGGACCGGTATCCCCCTCTTTGATTAGAGATGAATCAAGCGGCGCCGGCCTCCATAGAAGGGTAAAATCACCGAACCAGAAAGGTTCTATCCCGACCCGGTCCAAGGTTACCTGTTGAGCGCCGAAATCCAACGTGATATCCCTCTCTTCCATTAACACAACTGCGGCATAATACCGGCGTTGATTCCCATCGATTAATTCCAGAACTGCAGGGCGGTTCAGATGACGCAGGGTTGTCCAGTTGCCCCTGCTGCTAAAACAACGCAGGCCAACCTTGGTTGCTCGCTCACAGACCGTCATCCCGGGTAAAACAGGGTATGTCGTCTGCCACTGCTTGAACAGGATTGCAAAGGCTGAATCTTTGTCTGTTTTTACCTCGCCGGCCTCTAAT
>JAOZQV010000441.1 GCA_029932035.1 Deltaproteobacteria bacterium
TGGCGGCGGGTGTAATTTTTATTGGGCTAACGGCCTATGGGGTCTGGTCAGGGGAGGATAAACGACCCTCGGCAATCGGTCCTATTAAGAAATCTTTGCCCTGGTTGGGAAAAGAGATCGTAAAACTAAGCGTGCCCCCGGAATCGGATTACGAAGTTGTTGCCAGCAATAATCTTTTTAGTGTTGAGCGGTCAGAATTCAAACCGCAAAAACAGGGAAAAAAGCCTGCAACCAAGTCTAAGGCTGATGAGAGACTCCTCAAGCTTCTAAAATTGGCGCATAAACAAACCAGCCTCTATGGTGTTATTATGGTAGATAATCGTAAGGAGGCCCTTATAACCGAAATTCCTGCGGGTGGGCGGAAAGGTGTCGGAGAGAGAGGTATTAAGCGAGTAAAGGAGGGTGACACCGTAGGCAGATTCAAGGTGAAGGAAATCAGGGAAACAAGTGTTCTTCTCACAGCGGGGGGACAAGAATGGCAGGTTTCCCTGTTTGACAAGGATAAGCCTAAAAAGCGGGTTCCCATAAGAAAGCCAACCAGGCCAATAACGGTCGGCGCCGGATCCAAGAGTAAGGCCGGCCAGAGACCAGCGGTGACCGGAGAGAAAAAAGTTGTACCGGAGCGGGCAGTTTTTAAGCGGGCGGTATTGAACAAGGCCCAAGACAGGAGAAGAACCCCGCCCACGCCGAATATACCCGTGGGTGACGGTAACAACTGACAAAAGGTGAACAAAACATGAAACGAATCAAGTTCAGCAGATCAGTTTTTTATTATGTGTTGTTGTTTTCAGTCGCTTTTGGGCCAGGCTGTGCCGGTCCTCAACCCGCGGAGAGGGAGAAAAGCCCCAGGATAGATAGATCCGACAAGTCGGAAGTTCCTCTGGCATCGGCAAGGCCCGGGAAAGAGACCTTTGTCTCAACCCCTTCCGGTTATGTGAAGCAGCGAGTAGGGCGGGCTGAAACAAAGACATCGGGGGCACTGTCCGAGGAGGCGCCTTCAGTATTGCCAACACAGGGCGCTGGAACTACAAAGGTCTCTGCAGCATCAAAGCCCGGGCAAACCCGGCTGGCTCCTGGGTCCGCGGGGAGGCAGAAAAAGAAAGAACCTCTTGTAGATAAAGGACCAAAGATTGTCCTCAATTTTGATAATGCGGATCTCTATGCGGTGATCGGGACTATCGCTGAATTGTTAGGCCTTAACTATATCGTTGACCCAAACGTCAGAGGTAAGGTGACAATCAACACGGCCGGAGGGCTTTACAAGAGGGACCTCTTCCCTGTTTTTCTTCAGATACTTGAGGTAAACGGCCTGACAGCCATCAAGGAGGGAAGCCTTTACAGGATTGTTCAGCTCAAGGAGAGTACGCGGCTGCCTATTGAGCTCCGTTTTGCCCGTGGGGGCGCTGATGCCTCTCCAATGGATAAAATCATCATCCAGATCATTCCCCTCAAATTTATATCAACCGAGGAGATGACAAAGTTAATCACGCCGTTTATCTCCGCAGGTGGAACCGTTGTTTCAGACATGGCTTCCAATACCCTGTTGGTGGTTGATAAGGGTTTGAATATTCTTAAGATATTGAGATTGGTAGAGACCTTTGATATCAATATGCTTGAAAGAGTTTATTATAGATTTTATCCCCTCAAATATCTTGACGCCGAAGACGTGACCCAGACCCTCAGCGACTTTATTGCCTCCTATGAAAAGGTTACGAATCTCATGGTTAAATTTATTGCCATAAGCAGGCTCAATACTTTGTTTGTAGTGAGTACGAATCCACTTGTATTTGAGAAAGTGGATGAGATCCTCGGTCAGATTGACGTGATAGACGAAGAGGTAGCGCCGAAGATTTATGTCTATTTTGTCAAAAATGGGGCGGCAAAAGACCTTGCGGCACTGTTGGACAAGGTTTTTCAAAAAAAATCCTCATCTACGGATAAGTCCAAGGATAAGAAAAGCAAGCCCGGGGGTTCTGCCTCTATTCCAGGCAATCCATTGTCCAAGGCGAACGTTAAGGCAAAAAAGGCGGAAAAGGCTGCTGCAGAGGCCAAGGCCAAGGCCAAGGCCAAGGAGCCGGCTAAGAAGATCTCTGCCTCCGAAAAAGGGGAGGGTTCCGGATCCGGAACCTTGATGGGGGAAATCAATATTACCCCTGACGAGATGAGGAATGCCCTCATCATCGAGGCCATCCCCTCTGATCACCGGATTATTGAGGAGATACTGAGGCAGATAGATATCTTGCCGAGGCAGGTATTGATTGAGGCCACCATAGCTGAGATTAGTTTAGACAGCAGGACTTCGCTGGGCATGAAGTGGGCGCTCGGGAAAGGCGCTGCCGCAGCGGGGACGGGGAGCTTTGCTGCTGCTATCAACAAGGTAGTCGAAACGGGCGCTGATGCCGCACTCACCGGGCTCACTTACTCCATAGGGGTGACGGATAAATGGTTTGCCGCGCTTAATGCGTTGGCAAGTGAAGGGAAGGTGAATGTCCTCTCTTCCCCCCATGTGCTCGCATCTGACGGCAAAGAGGCAAAGATCGATGTCTCGAGAGAGGTGCCCGTAGCAACCGGGCAAACTACTGTTGCAAGTGGTGCCACTGTATCTGAAACCAGCATCGAGTATCGGGACACGGGTGTGATCCTTTACGTAACCCCACATATAAACACAGGGGGTCTGGTCACCATGGATATCTCCGAGGAGGTCAGTGAGCTGGAAAAGGAAGTGGAGGTAGCGGGTGAGACGTATCCCTCCTTTTTTAAGAGGACTGTCAAAACCACGCTGACTGTAAAACATGGCCAGACCATAGTAATTGGCGGGTTGATAAGGGATAAGGAGGAAGAAGACATAACAGGTGTCCCCTGTCTGATTAAGATCCCGGTCCTACGATATATGTTTGGACAATGGTCGAAGTCGGTGGAAAAGATCGAGCTGATAGTCCTGATAACGCCCTATGTCATTGCCGATTTGGATGATGTGGATGCCGTTACCCAGGA
>JAOZQV010000442.1 GCA_029932035.1 Deltaproteobacteria bacterium
TTGTGCCTTCCACTGTAATCTGGTGGAAGTAGAGCCCTCCCCGGTCAGATCTCCATTTTAACGATTATCAAAGCTCCAAGGCCAGGAGCCTCTCGTATGATGATTCATTTATGGTGGTCAAATTATTCTTGACAAAGTACCATAATTTGGTACTATACAGCGAATGAAACGGAAACATCGCAAGACACTGGAACTCATTTTCAATCGACCTGTCAGTGGCAGTATCAAGTGGGATGATATTGAAGCACTATTTGTCGCCCTTGGCGCTGAGGTGAGCGAACGTGAAGGCTCCATCGGCCACACCCAACGCCAGACACTGACAAAGGTGCGGCCTCAAGCATTCGCAAATGGTTGGAAAGCCACGGAGTTACACCATGAATATCATGACAGTTGAAGGGCGTAAGGCAAGAATAGAATACGATCCCGAGATCGATATGTTTCGGGGTGAAATACTTGGACTCAACGGGGGTGCTGATTTCTTTGGTAAAACGCCGGATCAGTTGCGCTTAGAGTTTAAAAAATCATTGAAGGTATTTCTTGATGTCTGCAAGGAAAAAGGTATCGAACCATATAAAAAATATTCCGGCAAATTCAACCTTCGCATTCCCACTGAATTGCACGCTGAAATAGCATCAAGAGCTTCAGCAAACGGCAAGAGCCTAAATCAATGGGTTGTTGAGACGTTGGATCAAATTGTTCATACCAATTAGAATCCTTGTATTTTACCACCGCATCCTCCGGATCCTGGACTTACGCCCAGGCGAAACGCTTAAACATGGGCCAACCAGGGGTCACATACGCAGTGAAAAGGGGGAGAAAATCGTCCTTTCCTCATGGTAACACCGGTAGGTGCGACTCAAGGTATTGACATGATCTATATCAATAAAACCAATACCCGTCCCTCGGCCCACTCTTTTGCCTTTTCTCTTTATCCCTTTATTTGCCCTTGCTTCGTCAAAATAATGCTTGACATCATGGCATATTTGCCGCAAAAACGCTGACTATGTTTACACGTGAGCTAAATAATTGACAGATAAGACGCGCTGATAAGACACCAGGAGACAAATCATGAGCTTCACGCTAAAACACATTCTACACAACAAGGCAAAAGCCCTTTTACTCCTTGAGACCGATCCCGGATTGGGATGTACCGAACCTGCGGCAATCGGACTCAGCGCTGCTGCGGCCGTCGCACTTTTAAAGGAGAAGACGATCGAATCGATTAAGGTGACTACTGATCCAAACATCTACAAAAACGCCATGGGAGTGATCATCCCGGGCTCGGAAGGCCAAAGCGGCATACCCTTAGCTGCAGCCATGGGGGCGGTTGCCGGAGATCCCGAGAACCGGCTTCAGATATTTTCGACCATTGATAAACAAGGGCTCCAAAAGGCTGAATCGCTGCTGAAAGAGGGAAAGGTTTCGGCAGAGATTAAAGAAGGCCAGGCAGGGCTTTATATTAGGACAGTAATCAAGGCAGGCAGCCATACGGTCGAGGCTGTTATTTCAGGCAGGCATGATCATATCGAATCGCTCAGGATTGATGGCGAGTTCCAGAAAGATCATCCCCTTTTAGCCGGTAAGGGAAGCGAAGATTCCAATGTGGAAGATTTAAAGCAGTGGCTGACCTCCCTCTCTATTGGAGAGATCGTGGATCTATTGGATGATCTGGACAGAGATGACATCGCCTACATTAATAGGGGAATCGATCTCAACATGGAACTGGTCAAATACGGTCTCTCTCATGGCCCGGGTCTCGGTGTCGGCAAGACTCAGCAGAGCCTCCTGCGTCAGGGCCTTCTCAAGAACGATATGGTCCTTGCGGGAGGGATCTTTGCTTCAGCAGGGATCGATTCCCGGATGGGTGGAGCCATGCTTCCTGCCATGACCTTAGCCGGAAGCGGTAATCAGGGGATTGCTGCAAGTACTCCTATTGTTGCTGTAACCGACTTTGCAACCCTCGAAGATAATCTGCTTCTAATCAAATCGGTTGCCCTGAGCTATCTCCTGACCTGTTACATCAAGGCCCTTGCAGACAGGATCGGCCCGCTCTGCGGAAGCGGTGTAGCTGGAGGGGCCGGTGTGGCGGCGGGTGTAACCTACCTGCTGGGGGGCACGGTGGAAAAGATCGGGGGAGCCATAAAAAACCATATTGAAACTTTTGCCGCCATTATATGCGACGGAGCTAAGACCAGTTGCGCACTCAAGGTCGGCGAGGCCGCATCTTCAGGGGTAAAAAGCGCCCTTATGGCACTTCAGGGCACCGTGGTGAGGCCGGTTGACGGCATCATCGATGAGAGTCCAGAGACTACCATGCGCAACCTTGGAAAACTGACACGATCGGGCCTGAAAAACATGGACCCGGCCATACTGGACATCATGCTGCATAAATGTCCATAGGAGGATAACTACTTCCCAAAGAAATCACCAAATCGCATCAGTACCGACATATCGCCTGAGACCTTGTATTTCTGCTCCATAAACAACTGCTGGCCATCACTCTTTTTGGTCGTAATGTCCATCCAGACTTCAAAGGGTGTGTCAATGGTCAGGTCCGGATTATCTGCTATTCCCACATCTGCTTCCAATTTCCCGTTTTTGATGATGAAATAACAGTTGCCCTCCACCTCGTCTGAAAAGAGAAACTGTATTTTCACCTCTACATCCCCGGCCTTTTCCCTATTAAATGCCAAGCCCATCAAAGCGACAAAGGTTTCAATGGAGTCAGGCCGTGGCACCATCTCTTTCCTTTCAAACTCTTTGGGCGTCACCCCCTCGTCAATACAGGTCTGCCAGAAAATATTGACAACGGGCGCCATGGTTTCAAAATCAGTAAAAGGATATTTGATCCGGGCCATGGTCTCTGGAGAAATCGCCATGGACTTAATTAGCTCCCGTCCCCCCTGCACAGTGGCATCAAGTATGTCAGCCACTTTTTCCCCTCCATCCGATGGCCTCATCTCCTCCGCCGCAGGCCGGTAAATTTCAGCCA
>JAOZQV010000443.1 GCA_029932035.1 Deltaproteobacteria bacterium
TTGAGCGGTCGGCAAGATCTTTTCACCCTTGCCAAAGAACTCAAAGACGAGGGTGTCTTCACTATTTTGGCAGGGCCCCAGGCCGATGTGGACTATATTGGGGAAAAGGGCTGGGAGGATCATGCACACCGCTTTAAGGGAGTTTCAGATCAGTTTTCCATTGCTCTGCACGGACCGGCCGAACAGGCGATCGAACTCTTGCAAGATCTCGATGCGAGAAAGGGAGGGAAGATTCCGGGACTGCTTTGCCGCGGAGCAGACGGTGAGATGATTCAGACCCCTAAAAGGGCGTGGGGTCAGAGGTTTTTGGCAAAGGTCATTTGGGACAATATCTACAGGGTTGGAAAAGGGGGGATTGAACCCATAAAAATCAGTACTGGCCAGGTGCTCCAGCAGATAGGATGTCCCTATGCGGTAAAAGCGCGATGGGTGGAGATCGACTACCCTGAAGCCTTGGCCGACAAAAATGACCGGAAGATTGGGATCTGGTTGAAGGGTTGCAGCTTCTGCGATGTGGCCGTGGATAAAGGCTACTATGGCGCGCTGGAGATGGAGACGGTTCTGGCTCAAATCGACTGCCTTCCCGAAGCAGTGGATGGGAGGAAGATCCCATTCGAGCTTATCAACGAGAACGCCCTTCCGGACCTCCCCCATTTGCTGGAGAAACTCATAGAAAGGGGGATTAGGCTCACCCAGATAAACCTCACCCTGAGGGCCGACTGGTTTCTGAAGGGGGAGAGGTGGCTGAGGGAGGCATTAGCGCTGGCTGCGTCAATGGGGACGCGTATCCTCCTTGCATCAATCGGTTTCGAGTCTTTTGACAATAGGATATTGAACAACCTAAATAAAGGGCTCAACGTTGAGGTGAATCTTCGGGCAATTCAACTGATGAGGCGGCTTAAGGAGGAGTTCCCGGACGGATGGGGCTACTCCCGGGTAGATGGGGCCATACATGGATTAATCCATCCTACGCCGTGGGACACGGAGGAGACGTGGGTGAATATCCAGAGCATCATTAACAGGCGCGGCCTTGCCGCAGACATCCTTCCCGATCACAGCATCCCGCTGATTATCCATCACGCCTCAGGACTGGGCGATTGGATCAGGGAAGTAGAGAGAAAAGAGGGGTGCCGATTCGGGAGGTTAGGCTCCATCATAGAGTGGTGGGAGGAGGGAGGCATGACCTTCCAGCCCTAAGATATTCCGGGTTTTTTAGGATGTCGCAGGTTCGATTCCAAACTCCCTGATAAACTTTCCCCCCTCTTCAATGTTGGTGACCATCCGGATTTGAGTTCCTCGAAAATCGCTCAAATCGGCACATGCCGTTCCACAACCATGCACGGCCAGAATGATGTCAACCCCCTCGCTTCCGGGCGGGACAAAACAAACTTTTCCCTCTAATCTCCCCTTTATCTGCTCCACGAGGGACACACGGTCGTACTCAGGGTTGCAACCGCCACAGTATTTGACGCCTACTCTCAACATAGCGTCAAGATCATTCTTCAATGCCGCAGAGTTTCTTTGCGGCCCTCTGTTTCTCTGGTAAGTTCGCACTACGGGAAATCATGATTCGTTGTGCCTGGGGTGAACCTGCGCCATGCATCGATTCCGTCAGATAGCCCACTGCCGCCGTGCCCAATGTGATATTTTCAATCAACCTCAGGATGCGCATCCTGTTTTCGGTGGAAACGTCAGGGTGAGCCTTAAAGTACTTTTCTACCCATTTGGCTGTTTCCGGAGACCTGAAGTCCTTTTCCGACGGGAGCGTCACCATGAGCCCCCCGGCAATATCCTGTGCAAGTCGTGCCATCTCATAAGGAAAACGGGTGACGTTCTGTTTATGTACATTTGCCAACAGGGTGTTGACACAGTAGGTCCCGCTGGGCTCTTTACGCCCTTCTGATGCACAGGCAATACAACCGCAGTAGAGGGTCTCATTCAGGTGATTCATCTCAATAATCTTGTCCTTGATGTGTGATGCCCTCGCAACACCGTTGTACTCTGCAGCCGTTTGGGCAGCCCCAATCAGGACATCCCCCACACCCACTTTACATGCATAGCTCTGCCGATGATAAGAGGCAAAATCCTCGACCAATTGCCCGGCAAAATCATACTCCTTGTACATAAAAACACGGTCCCACGGGACAAATACGTCATCAAAGATTACCAGGGCCTCATGACCTCCGAACATCAGGTTGCCCTGATCCATGTTCCCACCCTCTAATTTCCTGGTATCGCACGACTGACGCCCCATAATGTACGTGATCCCTTCAGCGTCGCTTGGCAGCGCAAAAGAGACCGCATAATCCTCATCTTCTTTTCTCATAGACAGGGTGGGCATGACAATGACCTCATGGGAATTGACAGCGCCGGTCTGATGGGCCTTTGCCCCTCTCACGAGAATTCCATCCTTCCTCTCTTCAACAACGCGCAGAAAATGATCCGGGTCTGGCTGCTTGTGGGGAGGAAGACCCCTGTCACCCTTGGGATCAGTCATGGCCCCGTCACAGGTCAGGTCATTTTCCTGGACGTACTCAAGATATTTCAAGAACCGCTTGTGGTACCCGGTAGAGTATTTTGCATCGATATCAAAGGTTACAATGGACAAGGCATTCAACGCGTCCATCCCTACACATCGCTGAAAACAGCATCCGGTTTCGCGCCCTAACAATCTCCCCATCTTACTCTTTTTAAGCAGATCTCCCGTGCCCTGATGGATGTGGGTGAAACGGTTGATCTTTCTGCCGCTGATATGAGAAACAACGGTCATGATGTCTTCGTACTCGGGCCGGTGGGCCAATTCATATGTCTTGGCAACTGCCTTCATTGATGGACGAATAATGGGATTGCCCACCACATCATCCACGCGTTCTCCAAACATATAGACCACTAAGTTCAATTTCCCGAGGCTTTCCTCATATTGTTCCGCTGTCATCATAGGCATTGGAAGACTCCTTATCTCAAGTGCCTAAAATGCCTAAAGTGAGA
>JAOZQV010000444.1 GCA_029932035.1 Deltaproteobacteria bacterium
AACAGGCAGGGCACTGTGATGGGGGACAAGAATAATGGCCAGGTCCACGGGACCGGGTATGGCAGATACGCTCGGATAGGCCTTAAGCCCATCAATTTCCCTGGCCTCCGGGTGAACAGGGTAGATAGGGCCGGGATAGCCCTGGTCCTGGAGGGCAATGAGAAAAAGCTTCCCCATCTTCATCCCCCTCGGCAGCCCCACGATAGCTATTGATTTTGGATTGAACAGGTCATGAAGCGGGACCACCAGCTCTTGCTTACTTTCCATATCTCTACCGTCCTTGAATAAATGTTCCGGACATCCTGTCACATCAAATGAGATAGTGCCATAGACAGGATACTCTTGACAAGAAACAAAAAAGCCCCGCGTTTTAGTAATGTCGGGGCTTTCTCTTGTTATCCCGGTTTAGATTTTTGGGATTGGTATTACTGCTCTCCGCCGTACAGCTCCTTTACCTTGGCCCTGTCAGGCGAACCATCCTCAAGGAGCGGAAGATCGGCTACAAATTCCACGTACTGGGGTTTCTTAAACCTTGCGATCCTCTCCCCCACAAAATCGATTAACTCCTGTGGCTCTAAGGCTTCGCCCTCTTTCAACTTGCAAACCGCCTTGATCCCTTCCTTCCACTTGGGATCGGGCACACCGAAGACTACGGTTTTTTCCACTGCCGGGTGTTCAAGAACCACCTTTTCAACCTCTGCCGGATAGACATTCTCGCCCCCCGGCTTGATCAGCTCTTTCTCTGCCTTGCGCCCCGCATACCAGAGGAAACCATCCTCATCAAATCTTCCCTGATCGCCGGTATGATGCCAGCCCTCTCTGAATGTGTATTCATTATCTTCAGGGAGATTCCAGTAGCCCTTGAAGACCATGGGGCCTTTCATGGTGATCTCACCTACCTCTCCCACAGGGACCGGGTGGTCATAGTCATCAACAAGCCTTACTTCTGCCAAGGGGAGCGTCTTGCCTGCTGAACCGGGTCTGTCGTTATAAGCGCCAAAGGTGGCCACGCAGGATGTTTCTGTCTGACCATACATGCAGTAGAATGTTCCACCGGTTATTTCCTGATATTTCTCTATGGTATCCGGTGTATCCAGTCCGGCCGAGACCCTGAGAGTGCTGATATCCTTGCCTGTTTTTTCATGTTCCTCAAGGACGGATGAAAGAATCGGCGCAAAGGTAAACATCATTGAAACCTTTTTTTCTTCAATCATCTCAACTGCTTTTGCTGCATCGAATCCGCTCATATTGACATTCATGATCCCTGCGTGAAAGCTTGAGGTAACCATGAAAAGGCCACCCACGTGAAAAAGCGGCAGGATATTCAGATGCACATCCTGCGGGGTGAGATTCAGGAGATAACCAAAATGCATATCCGCACAGAGTACGTTGCCATGGCTCAGCAGAGCGCCCCTGGGCCTGCCGGCCACAGCGGCCGTATGGATAATAACAAACCCGTCATCAGTAGCAACATCAGCCCCATCAAATTCATTTCCCTGGCCCAGAAGGGCCTGAAAGTCTGAAAACCCACCTCCTTCAGGACCCAAGTTGAAATATTTTTCCACGGAGGGGAGTTTATCCTTCAATCCCTTAATATTGTCCTGAAATTCCTTGTCTGCAAATACTAATTTCGATCCGCAGTCATTAAGGTTATATCCTACCTCATCGGCAGAAAGCCTCCAGTTGATGGGGAGCATAATGGCTCCCAAGGCCGCGGCCGCACCATACAGGAGGAAATATTCAAGGCTATTCTTTCCAAGGGCCCCTATCCGGTCACCCTTGTTAATCCCTGCCTTCTGGAGCCCGCAGGCAAGGCTGTCCACCTTTTCCTTGTACTGAGAAAAGGTCAGGGTCTGGCCGTCATCCACCTCAAACCATGCCGCTTTGTCGCCGTAAGTGACGACATTGCGGTTTATCAGGTCATAGAAAGTAAAATCATATAGTCCCATAGTCTCCCTCGAAAAAAAATGCCCCCACCCTGTCTTCCCGCCTGAAGGGGTGGATGGGGGCAAATCAGAAAAGTAGATCTTTCATTTTAACTTTTCGATACTATCCACTTTATTACTGGGCTTGCACCTCATAAGAATACACCTTTGTCACGCCGTTGGCAGTAAATGTGAATGCACCCTCGCTAAACGTAACAGGGGTGGTTCCTTCAGGCACCCCTTTCCACCATTTTTCAAGGGTATCCCACATCTTCCAGCCCTTTGCCTTGAGTGTTACAGCATTGGCAAGGAGCAGACCAACCAAGGCAGAACGTGTGGTAATCATGGTGGTAACCCTCACCTGATCGGACTTTCCGGGGGGAATCCAGTTGGACACCTGATCAGCAGTAGTTATCATCCCGAATTCCTTATCAAATAAGACACTGTACTGAATTTCTTCAAGGCTGATCGGATAAGGGTTCGGGTTTTCGATGTTGAATACAAAACTCATGGGCAGGAAAGTACCACGTTTGGATGCTTGCCCCTTCGTCGGCTTAACCTTAACGTCATAATAGGCATATCCATCATAGAAAGGGACCTCAAAGGATTCGAGTGTAATCTTTGGTGCAAGAAAATTCTTATCAGTCGGCTTGACCTGCGTAGTGACACAGGAAATCAAAGCGACACTCAGGGCAAAAATAAGCACTGTCATCAAAACCAGTTTTTTCTTCATAGTAGACCTCCCTTTTCGATTTAGCTCAACCATCTTTTCCTTCGCTTGTAGTGTTTCACATCGCGAAAGCTCTTTTTTCCGCCACCACCCATGCCGAGATAGAAATCCTTGATATCCTCGTTCTCGCTCAATTTCTCAGAGGTATCATCCATCACGATCCTCCCTGTCTCCATGACATAGGCATAAGGCGCCACGGTCAAAGCCAACTTGACGTTCTGTTCCACAAGAAGGATGGAGATCTTCTCCTCTTTATTGAGTTTTGTAACGATTTTGAAGATTTCATGTATGAGCATAGGGGCCAGACCCATGGAAGGCTCATC
>JAOZQV010000445.1 GCA_029932035.1 Deltaproteobacteria bacterium
AAAAACATCAAAATAGCCTGCTATTCCATCAGCTTTTGTGATTTGAGATCAAACAGGTAAGCGAAGACTCCGAATCTAACATGAATCTGGGCGCCAATTCTGCTAAGTTATTTATTGTTGAGCCCTAAGGTCGCAGTTCACCGCTATTTCCTTCTCGTTACAGACTTGTCCACGTGAGATCATAGGGTCAATGTCTCACTTGACGTAACCCTTAATTCACAATACAATCTAATAACAAAACCTGATGAGAAAAGTTGGGTTCCGAGAACATCCAGCTTTTAAAGAGGAGTAAAAGAATATGGGAGACACCGCACAACTCATTGTTGATGGTAAAACATATGAAATCCCCCTTATAACCGGCAGTGAAGGTGAAAGGGGTCTCGACATCTCCAAATTGCGCGCTGAAACCGGGCTAATAACCCTTGATCCGGGCTGTGGTAATACCGGTACATGCCAGAGCAGCATCACCTTCATGGACGGCGAAAGGGGAATCCTGCGCTACCGGGGAATTCCAGTGGAACAGTTGGCCGAACATTCATCTTTCAGGGAAACCTCCTATCTCCTGATCAAAGGGGACCTGCCCACCAGCGAAGAACTTCGGAGCTTTTCCGTTCGGCTGAACGACCACAGCCTGGTTCACGAGGACATGCGCGAATTTTTTGAAAGCTATCCACGCGGGGCCCATCCCATGGGTATGCTGTCCTCCATGATCAACGCCCTGAGGGCTTTTTATCCCAGCATCCCCGAACGGAGCGAAGGAGAAGAGATCAATATCACCTTTGCCAGGCTTCTGTCCAAAGTGAGAACCTTAGCGGCCATGAGTTATAGGATTTCCCTGGGACACAAGGTGGTGTATCCACGGCACGACCTCTCTTACTGCGCCAATTTCCTGAACATGATGTTTGACTCGCCGGTCCGCCCTTATATCGTTGATGAAGACCTGGTGGATGCCCTGAATGTCTTTTGGATTCTGCACGCGGACCATGAGCAGAACTGTTCCACGTCTTCGGTCAGATCCGTGGGAAGCGCCCGGGTAAACCTTTATGCCTCCATTTCCGCCGGCATATCGGCCCTCTGGGGTCCCCTTCACGGAGGGGCCAATCAGGCGGTGATTGAAATGCTTCAGCAAATATACGATAACGGCGGCGATACGGCCCCCTTTATCGCCCGGGCTAAGGATCGAAATGATCCCTTTCGTTTGATGGGTTTCGGTCACCGGGTGTACAAAACCTTTGACCCCAGGGCCCGAATCATGGAAAAGGTGTGCAACAAGATTCTCGAAAAGCTACACCGGGAAGACCCGCTCCTGCCCATTGCAAAAAAGTTAGAGGAAGTGGCGCTGAAGGACAGCTATTTCATTGAACACAATCTCTATCCCAACGTGGATTTTTACGCCGGCATTGTCCTGCGGACCATCGGCATCCCCCTCAACATGTTCCCGGTTATGTTTGCCATTGGGCGTCTGCCCGGCTGGATTGCCCAGTGGAAGGAGAGCGCGGATGATCCCAAATGGAAAATCCACCGCCCGAGGCAGATCTATACTGGGCCTCAAGAAAGGGACTATGTACCCATGAAAGAGAGGGGATAACTTTATCAGGCGCTATATTTTTCAATCCATATTTTCCACAATGACCTCGCCAAATTCAGAACACCTGACCTCCTTTGCCGCCTCCATCTGCCGTGCCAGGTCATAGGTGACGACCCCTTGCAAAATAGTCTTTTTAAGCGCCGCAACCACGCGTTTTGCCGCCTCGTGCCAGTGAATAAACCGGAACATTTCAACCCCGGACAGAATGAGAGACCCTGGGTTGACCTTGTCCTGGCCCGCATATTTGGGGGCCGTGCCGTGAGTGGCCTCGAACAGGGCGCAACAATCCCCGATATTGGCGCCAGGTGCCATGCCCAGCCCGCCTACCTGGGCGGCCGCCGCATCGGAAAGATAATCCCCGTTGAGGTTGGGGGTAGCGATTACGTCATACTCTTCCGGGCGTAGGAGGAGTTGCTGAAACATGGCATCGGCAATACGGTCCTTGATCACAATCCGGCCGACAGGTTGTTTGCCCTGGAATTTTTCATACAGATCCGCTTCCGTCAGAGTGACATCCCCATATTTCTCACGCGCCACCCTATATCCCCAGTCCCGAAAGGCGCCTTCGGTGTATTTCATGATGTTTCCCTTGTGCACCAGGGTCACGCTTTCGCGATGATGTTCCAGGGCATATCGAATAGCCATGGAAACCAGGCGATCCGTATTTTTTCGGCTCATGGGCTTGATGCCCACGGCGCTCTCTAAGGAAACGGTCGTGCCCCCCGCGGCCTTGGATTTGGCGTTGACGAGTGTTAACAGTTCACGGGCCTCGGCGGAACCTGCGGGCCACTCCAACCCCGCATACACGTCTTCCGTGTTTTCCCTGAAGATCACTATGTCCACCCGCTCGGGATGGGTCACCGGCGCGGGGACACCTTTCAGATAGCAGACCGGGCGTACACAGGCATACAGATCAAGGATCTGACGAAGGGCAACGTTAAGGGAACGAAATCCGCCCCCGACAGGGGTGGTTAGGGGACCTTTGATGGCCACGCCGTAACGGGATATGGCAGAGAGCGTCTCTTTCGGAAGCGGGTTCGCCGGGCCATACCGGGCTTGGGCTTTTTCCCCGGCAAGAATTTCCCGCCAGGATATCCTCCTTTTTCCGGCATAGGCTCTTTCTACCGCTGCATCCAGAACGGATTTGCTGGCAGCCCAGATGTCAGGGCCGATGCCATCCCCTTCGATAAATGGGATGATGGGAAAATCGGGTGTTAGAGGCCGATTCTGCGCATCCCACTGAATAACGTTTGCGGAATCCTCGGCATCCGGATGCTTTCGGTTTTTCATTTTCCATTGCTCCATAATTTACACTTTTTCATTCTTTTTGACAGGATGTACAGGATCTACAGGATCAATTTGTCTCATCTTGTTGATCATTATGAA
>JAOZQV010000446.1 GCA_029932035.1 Deltaproteobacteria bacterium
TGTTCAGTGACGAACAAAGAGAACAGATCAATACCTTTGACTGGAAAGAGGCTTTCCCGGGAGTCTTTAATTATGGAAAATTCGATTGTGTGATCGGCAATCCCCCCTATGTGAAGCTTCAACATTTCCGACGGGTTCAGAGTTCGGTTGCCGAGTATCTGACGGGGGCAGTCCGTGCCGATGGTTCGCCGCTTTATGAAAGCGCTCAGACCGGAAATTTTGATTTGTATCTGCTTTTCATTGAAAAAGGCCTTGAACTCATCAAAGAGGAGGGGCGCATGGGATATATTGCGCCGAGCCTCTGGATGATGAACGAATATGGCTGGGGCCTCCGCGCTAAACTCAAACGAACTCGCCAACTGGACCGGTGGATCGACTTCAAGAGCTTTCAGGTGTTTGAGGAGGCGATTACCTATACTGCTTTGCAGTTTTTTAAGGGTGAAAAGACTGAAGCTGTCAAATGTGCTTTTGCGCCGGATGGCGATATTTCCGGGGTAGATTGGGATGTGCCGCAAGCGAAAATCCCATGGATGGAGTTGCCTCAAGACGAAGCATGGGTCCTCCTGCCGGATGTTGAACGGAAATTGATCATCAGGTTACAAGAAACGTTTTCAACGCTTGCTGAATCCAGCAAAGGGATAACTGTAGGTATTCAAACAAGCGCTGATCACATCTACCACCTCACCCGGATAGGGGTTGGGAGATATCGAAACAAAGGCGGCGACGAGGTTGAAATCGAAGACGCGATCATGCACCCCCTGGTCTCCGGGTCGGAAGCAAAACGCTATCAGGAACCAATCACCGATACGTATCTCCTTTTTCCTTATGATTTGGATGGAGAACGGCCTAAACTTTTCACCCAAGGTGAAATGGCCGTCAAATTCCCAAACGCGTGGAATTATCTTAAAAACCATGAAAAGGCTCTGAGGAACAGAGAAAGAGGAAAAATGAATGATGACAAGAAATGGTGGGCATATAACTACCCAAAAAACTTAGACAAACAGGAGTCACCTAAGTTGATGGTTCCCCGACTTGTGCTAAACCTGTTCTGTGCTATTGATCTGCGGGGAGGCTTCTATTTGGATAATGTAGATGTTGGCGGGATTTTGGTTTCGAGAGACACAGACTTGCCGTTTTTGGCAGCGATGCTCAATTCACCGGTTTGCAATTTCGTGTGGAGACGTATTTCAAAGCCGTTCCAAAACGATTATCGGTCAGCCAACAAACAATTCATAGCTCCTCTCCCCATTCCCAAAGCCACAGAGGAACAAAAAACGAAGGTTTCTGAATACGCCATTCAATTGCAGGAACTACACACAAAACGGCGTGATCTGGTTGTGAAATGCGGCAAAAGACTGAACAGCTCGCAGACAGAGACGGACAAGCGGAAAGAAACATGGCTCTGGGCCGATGTGGGCACAACCGCATCATGGAAAAAATCCCCGCAAGCTCCCAAAGATTACAAAGGTGCGAAATTAACCGCATGGGCCAAAGAAATGGTGGCCACAAACCGCCGGCACTATTATGAAAAATGGGATGCCAGGCTGCACTCCGGTGCATCCATCAGCGTGGAACATACGGATGATGAGCTTCGATTGAAGATCGATGATATTACGGTTTTGGAACTCTTTGACGAACCCGATATATCCTTTATTGCGGCCCAATGGCGGCTTGCCACACGTGATTTGAACATTACGGAAAAATTCACGGCGAAAAAACTGGCATCGAAACTACTGGCGCTTCGAAAAACCGAACATTTGGCGCTGAAGGATCGCCTTGTTTCCCTTGATGCCGAAATTGTCGCCCTGGATAAGCAGATTGCCGCTGCTGAAAATGCCATGAATGAACTCGTGTATAACCTTTACGGTCTCACCAAAGAAGAGATTGCAATAGTTGAAACAGGTTAAAATAGTTTCCCTGGGGCCTGACCCGCTTGATGTATACGGCAATTGACTTGTTATGACCGTGGAGTTAAGATAATGATGTTTAGTGCGAACTTGGCTTTGTTTTTTCCAATAGGGAGGGCAATATGACGCGGGTTATTATTGAGACCGGTGATCAGGCGATCGCGGAAAGAATAGGCGTTATGATGCAAAACGAGGTGTATCTATTGAGAAAAACCGCTCAAAACGTCAGAGCGAGAATTAGGGATTTCGAAGAAAAATATGGTTTATCGAAAACCATGGGCCTTCTCTACGGCAAGGTGGATGATATGAAGCTGATCGAATGGGAGGGAGAGTTGGAAACGCTGGCGCGTCTGGAAAAAAAACTTGCCGCTTTTGAGGATGTCCGTGTCGAAATTGAATGAGTATATACGTCGTTTTGAGGATGCTATCCAATCATCGCCTATTATCCGGGCTTATGAAATCCACATTGACCGCAAAACAGAGGATATTGTCTATATTAACGGCAAGATAGATTTTGAAGACGGATCTACGCTTGACTTTAAAGAGTTTGTTGCTTCCGCCGGAACCGATATAGAAAAATACAAATACGCCTACAATTATCGGAAACAGGACAGTTTGGTTTTCCGATATGACAACGCTCTCGACCCGAGGGCCAGAAAACTTCCATCATTTCCCCACCATCTTCATTTGCCACCCGATATGATTTCGGAATCTTTGCCTATAAACATTAACGAGATACTAAACAACATCGAAGATCGTATGATAGGGATAAAATGAAGGTGCCCCCATTTCCGAAATCCGGATAAAAGCCAGGTCTAAAGGAACAACATCGCAACAGAGGGCCGCAGAGCGTCCAAAGTGCATTCCCACGCAGAGCGTGGGAATGAGGTGAGAAGGCCGGACCCTTGTAAATCCTGATAAAGAATATGAGCGATTCGCTTGTGAAGATAAATACCTCCAACCCTTTTGGTTTGCCCATCGATGCCGTCCTTGATGATTTGAGGCGGGCGCTTGCCGAAAACGCTAATGTGGTGCTTGAGGCACTGC
>JAOZQV010000447.1 GCA_029932035.1 Deltaproteobacteria bacterium
GTTGATGAGGTACATGCTCTTCAAGTGCAAACAGGATAATTGAAAAAAGAAGGGCGTGACAGGGTGACGGAAAAAGGGACAAAGGATCAAAAAACGGTCAGATGGAGCATCCGGTGGAAGCTCATGGCCATTATTACGCTCCTGGTGTTCGCTCTTGTGGCCATATTGTCCTACACCCAAATCTCGTCTCAAAAAAAGATTTTAGAGATGGAACTGAACGAGAGAATTGCGCTGATGCGGGCAAATCTCGTAGAGCGCGGAAAAAGTTTTATCATCAATCTATCCCAGCAGATCGAAAATGATCTGGCCGCTTTCAATCTGTCCGGTGTGATGCAAACCCTCAAAGAAAGCGCGGAGAGCAACAGGGAAATCAAATACACGATTTTGATGGATTCCTCGGGCGTGGTCTTTATGGACACCCACAGACCGGATCTCATCCAGACCCGACTGACCGGGGAGCGCGACAGGCGGGCGCTGGACCAGAGCAAGGTGACGGTGATAACCTACAGGGAGGGAGATGAATCAATTATTGAAATCGTTAATCCCTTGCAGATCAGCACAGAGCCCTGGGGCGTCCTGAGACTTATTTATACCTTGAAACTCCTCGAAGATGAGATCGAGATCTCCCGCAAACAGATCCGGCAAGAGATTAAGGGGATGATTTACCGTTCCATTGTGACGTCCCTCATCTTTTTAGGGGGATGTCTTCTGCTTGTCTTTATCCTGTCAACAAGATTCTCGAAACCGCTCATTCGTCTCACCGAATCAGCCAGGAAACTCTCAAAGGGGGATTTCTCCATCTCATCGGACATTCAAATCCGTTCGAGAGACGAAATCGGCGTACTTGGGGCCAGTTTTGTTGAAATGAGTAAAGATTTAGAGGGCTCTTATAAAAGGCTGGAGGAATACAGCAACCGGTATCGCGCCCTGTTTGAATATTCCCCTACTTCCCTGTGGGAGGAGGATTTTTCAGCGGTCAAGCTCTACGTAGATGGTCTGCGGGAAAAAGGGATTCAGGATTTCAGGGCATATTTCAACGATCATCCTGAAGAACTGGGCCATTGCACGGGTATGATCAAGATCTTAGATGTGAATGAATCCACTTTGAAGCTCTATGAGGCGGATAATAAGGAGGCGTTAGCACAAAGCCTTGACAAAATCCTGACAGATGAATCCCATGAGATCCTTAAAGAGCAGGTATTGGCCATTGCAGAAGGAAAGGCATTTGAAATCCAGTGTATCAACAGGACACTGACGGGGAGGAAAATTACGGTCCTGATGAAGGCATCCATCCCTCCCGGATATGAGGAAACATGGGCCAAGGTCCTTATTTCCGTACACGACCTGTCAGAGCGGATGCGGGCCGTATTCCTTAAGGATATGTTCGGCCGTTATCTCTCTGAAGAGGTGACCAACACGCTTTTGGAAAACCCGGACCTGGTGAACCTTGGGGGTGAAAAACGGAGCGTCACCATCATGATGTCCGACCTCCGGGGCTTTACCGCTCTGGCCGAACGTCTGGAGCCTGAAGAGGTTGTTCAGATCTTGAACACCTATTTTGAGATCATGGTTGAGGTCCTTCTGAAATATAATGCCACCATCAATGAAATCATCGGCGACGCACTCCTCGTTATCTTTGGCGCTCCCCAGAAAATGCCGGACAGGGCAGAGCGGGCCATCGCCTGCGCCATTGAGATGCAGAACGCTATGGTCAGGGTCAACGAGGAGAACCGTCTGCAGGGACTCCCTGAAATCGAGATGGGGATCGGGCTTAACGAAGACGAAGTGATTGTCGGAAACATCGGGTCAAGTAAACGCAGCAAGTACGGGGTAGTGGGAAGCGGGGTCAACATGACAAGCCGCATTGAATCTTACTCCGTGGGTGGACAAATCCTGATCTCTGATTCGGTGCGACATAGGGCAGGCGATATTTTGCGTATTGATGAACAACGAGAGGTGATACCCAAAGGGGCAGACGCACCTGTCAAAATCTACGAGGTGGGTGGCATTGGCGCCCCGTATAACCTCGCCCTGGAGGAGAAAGAGCCCCCTCTAATTGCCTTAGGGAGAAGGGTCCCCCTGCTCTACACCGCACTTGACGGCAAAGATGTGGGAAAAGCCCAACTCAAGGGTCTTGTCAGCCGCCTCTCCAAGAAGGGTGCTGAGATTCAGTTGAAGGAACCCCTTAAACCCTTAACCAACATAAGGATGAACTTAGGCGATGTGCCTGAGGAGTTGGCTTCCAGGGATTTCTACGGCAAGGTGATCGAATGCACAGGGAGAGATGACCACAGATACATGGTCAGATTTACCTCCACCTCCCCGGAGGTTTCCGCCTATTTCCAGGCGCTCCGGCAATATGGAGCCAAAGGAATGCCCACAGAAAACGCCTGATTGCCTTTTTTTCCTGTCAGCAGCATTAGTTTCTCTAATCAAACATAACCAACCCTTCCCAAAACCACCCGCGTTTTACCCAGCCAATAATCCATCCCCATCTTGAGAAACATCCCCTCGGCTTTTTTAAGGTTTTCGATGGCCTTTTCCGTCTTCCCTGTATTCAAATATAGCTCACCCAAAAAGAGATACCCCTGTGATAACCAGGGTTTGATCTTCAGCTCATCTAACAGCGTGATGCCCCGCGTGATGAATTTATCTGCCTCATCCATTGCGTCCTGATTCATCTGCCCCAGCACCCTTCCCATCCAGATCCTTGAGTACCCCAGGATAGAATGTTCGTCGTTCCGCTCTGACAGCTCTAACGCCTTTTTTATGGACTCATGAGCGTTTTCAAGATCACATGATGCGTAATGAACCATACCCAATGACAAAAGGGGAAAGCAGATCCAAAAGGACATGCCTAATTCCCGCTGGGTTCTAATGGCTGTTTCAATACTTTTCCGGGCGGCCTCAAAATCACCTGTCAGACACTGGGCCCAGCCGTGATAATTCCA
>JAOZQV010000448.1 GCA_029932035.1 Deltaproteobacteria bacterium
GCCGGAGTAAGCGAGATCTGCAGGGCCTTGACATAGACAGGGTCGGGTCTGAAATCCTTCGCCATATCAGCCCTGACCACGATTGCCGCGGCCGCGCCGTCACTGACCCCACAACAGTCAAATAGTCCTAAGGGGTCTGCAATTATCGGCGCATTTACTATGGCTTCCAGGGTGGGCGCACGGCGAAGATGGGCCCTTGGGTTCATGGCGCCGTTTTGATGACTCTTCCAGGATATTCTGGCCAAAACCTTTTTACCCTTTTCGCGGCTCAAGCCGTATTTTTCAAAATAGGCATTCGCTACCATTCCAAACATCCCCGGAGCAGTCATGTTCGGATAGTAGAACTTGCTTTCTTCCCCTGTGCCGAGATCCGGCAAACCGCCGAATCCTGTATCTTTCAGCTTTTCGCAACCAAGGGCCAACGCAATATCACAGGCCCCGGAGGCCACCGCATAACACGCCCCGCGGATGGCTTCCGTCCCGGTCGTGCAAAAATTTTCCACCCTTGTTACCGGAATATTAGGCAGTTTAAGCGCTCTCGCAAGCGGTATACCGCCCCTTCCGACATTAACTTCCTCAAAGCAGCTGCCGTACCACGCCGCATCGATATCCTTGATCTCGATTCCTGCATCCTCCGCTGCCTCCTTATAGGCTTCGACAATCAGGTCTTCCGAACTCTTATCCCACAGTTCACCAAACTTGGTGCATCCCATGCCTATAATAGCAACCTTATCTTTTATTCCACTTGCCATGCTTTTTCCCCCGTCTATTCATACTTTTCAAATATTGGTACAGCTTTCCAGAAATAGGCGTATGTCCCCCTTCTTTTATCAGCATATCTGCGGCGCAAACTCATCCTTACAGGCATCCCCACTTTCACGGAATCAGCATCGCAATCCGTAATGTCGAGGTAGAGTCTTCCGCCTTCATCAAAATCGATCAAACCATACATGGCAGGGGGGGCTATAGTGAAAGCCAGCCTGTCGGCGGTAAATGATTTTACGTGTCCGGTCCTGTTGTAGAAATAGTAATCATCCATTTGATCAATGGTCCCGCACTCGGGATTAATACATGTCCGCTGTTTAGGAAATTGAGGCGTGCCGCATACCTTACATCTTGATCCCAAAAGAGCGGTCAGTGTTTTACCCTCTCTGTGCATCAGAGAAAATCTTACAGGCGGCGCCTCTTCACCACGAATTCCTATCTCTACCGGGAGCAGATCGCGGTACACCAAGTATTTGGCATAGTTATCCAGTTCCTCTTTCAGGTCCAGATGTCCCTTTATTCCCATCCTATCCCTCGCTCCGTCAATCTTATCAGTGACCTCGAAAAACATTGCGTCACTTCCGTTGCCATAGCCTACGACTAAGATCCTGTCTCCTGGTTTTGCTTCTTCAAGGGCGGCCACAAGCATCATCAGGGAAAGGGCCGATCCGGTATCACCCACACTATTCATCAGATTATCCTGAAGTTGTGTCAGCTCGATCCCCACTTTCTTACAGATGCCCTTCAGAGCTCCACCCACCGGACAGGAAATGACAACCTTCGCAAGATCGCGAATCTGCAGGTCATATTTTCCCAGCAGACCAGATATAACTTCTGGTATAATCTTATCGTATCCCTCATCCCTGATCCATCTTTCTTCCCAGCCCCGTATAAACCTTTCTTCCTGTGTCCGGCGATAGTCGACAATATCATTTGTAAGGGAATAACTACCCTTATATTCGGCAATAACATCATCCATTCCGATCGTAACTGCCGCGGCGCCGTCTCCAAAGGTATGTTCCATGTTACTGCCCGGCTTTCCCTGACGGGAATCGGCCACGCATACAAGAAATCTCTTTATGTCTCCCGCTTTCACGGTGTCACAGGCAGAGATAAGGGCCGTAGTTCCTGATTTTAGAGAAGCGCCGAAGTCGGCAGTTCTGATATCAGGTCTTAGGGCAAGGGCTGCAGCACAGATTGCCGCATTCTGACGTTCCAGATACGGAACAGTTGTAGAACTGAGGGACAATCCCCCGATGTCGTTACGAGCGCACCCCTTAAGACAGTCTAATGCCGCTGCCACTGCCATTGTAATCGTGTCCTCATCATAATTTGCCACGGCCTTTTCTCCCCTGGCAACGCCCGCAGTGGCAGAATTAAACCAGCCCATCGCCGAAAAAATAGTCTTTCGATTCAGCCTGTAACGTGGGATATAAGCTCCGTAAGAAGTAATTCCAGCCATATCCAATACCTCCTTTTTAACTTTTCCTTATTATCTATTCTTGAATACCGGTTTCCGCTTTTCCATAAATGCCTTCATTCCCTCTTTTTGGTCTTCCGTGGAAAAGAGAAGCTCAAAGCAGCGGGCCTCATGGGCCAGTGCGGATTTGAGATCCATATTGATCCCCTCGTTAACAACCATCTTAGTTATTTTTAAAGCAAAGCCTGGTTGTCTGATGAATTTGCTGGCCATTTGTTTTGCCTCATCCATTAGAGACTCGACAGGGACGACCTTATTTACCAGGCCTACTCTGTATGCCTCTTGGGCATCAATGGGATCACCCGTATAGAGCAGTTCCTTACCTCTGCCCAGTCCAATAAGCCTCGGCAATCTCTGTGTGCCCCCTGCTCCCGGAATCACACCAATCTTTATCTCCGGCTGCCCGAACATGGCATTCTCGGCAGCGATTCTTATATCACATGCCAGGGACAGTTCGCATCCACCCCCAAGGGCCAGACCACTGACCGCAGCAATAACGGGTTGCTCCGACCTTTCTATTTTGTTGAACACGGATTGAATTTTGCGAACAAAAGAATGAATGTCAACCGACGTTCCAATGTCACTTATTTCCTTTAGGTCAGCGCCGGCAGCAAAGATTTCTTTGCTGCCTGTTATAATCACTGCACCTATCTCTTCGTCCTCTGCAATTTCATCAAAAATCCGACCCAAGTCCTTTATGAAG
>JAOZQV010000449.1 GCA_029932035.1 Deltaproteobacteria bacterium
TCCCTTTGATCCATGATTTCCATTTCTTCATTTTATGGAGTTCATCAAAGATCACGAGTTCAGCGTCTCTGTCCCATTCTTGGGCATGAATGATTCGCCGGTCGGAAGAAGCGTCGTAATTCAAATAAACCCGGTGAGTTGTCAATTGCTTTGACAAGGTTGTTTTTCCAACTTGTCTCGGCCCGGAAAGAAGCACAATTTTTTCTTCCAGATCTTTGCGGATAAATTTTTCCAAATACCGTTCCATATGGCCATTATGAACAAAACTTCAGAAAAGTCAAGACTATTATGAGCTTGGCTTCATTATAGTCTTGGGATAGCGGGACGCATTTCAAATTCTAAGTTGACAGGAAATCAGGGAAGCGATAGATAAGAATGCATGCCAAGATCATACGCAAACCGGAGGCAGAATAGATACAAATCAAGTGTATGTCAAGGGATCTGGAATGGGCCTCGCACACCCCAAACCGGGAGGGAACCAAGATGACGGAGACAATGAAGCCTCGAATCAGAAAGCTCGCGGGACTCAAGGAAGAGCATTTTGGGGGAATATTCAGACAGGTCTTTTTTTCCCCCGAGACCACCGCGAACAGCTATCTCAAGATGGCGTATATCGATGTGCCGCCTGGTGCCACGGGGACACCTCACGTTCATCTCGGAGAGGAACTGGTCTATACCATCGAGATCACCCGGTTTAGGCTCTGCAAGCTGCCGAACAAGTTGAACAAGAGGTAAAGCCTTCTTACCCCTTATCAAATCCGAATAATAAGAATTAAAGTCTTTTAAAGCATCGATTGTGCCTTCCATGCCGATATGTTTTGCCAAGGCTGCGAAATCAATATAATCGCGAGTAGCATTGCGAGAGATTATTATCCATCCCTTAGTTCTCAGCATCTCGGGTATAGTCGGCGTAGTTATTGATTTACCGCCTATATCTATAGTCTCTGTTTCTAATGGACGGTTTCGCCTCAGTTGACGAATGCCGGTTTCAACTCCTTGAAAGCTCCCTAAAATCAATTTTGGTGGATTGATACGGGCTGTTTTCCAATCGTCTCTGCCTTCAAGAAAATCGAGGACTTCTGCATAATTCTCTTTTAGGTTTGTTAAAATATGATCCGCATCAAAAGAATATCGATGCTGGAGATGTATAGCAGCAGCACTGCCGCCGCCTCAAGGAGTTTCTCCCACCGTTCCCAATAAATTTCGCTATTCTCTGCCATAAAGCTTGTTTAGATATAGTTTGAAAAATCTTGGCCAGCCATATACATCTGAATGCGGTATGGCCCTTCTCACTGCATTGGCAGCCTTGGCATTTCTCTTTACTTCGCGAATGAGAGCACAAATATCATCCTCCGAGCCACATTCCCATATAGAGTGTATTACGGCTACACCCCATTCGTTATCTTTTGTGTTGATATGGCGATGTTCCATTGAAAATGACCTTAAGCTAAACGTGAGCGTTCATTGTTCAGAATTTCCTTAGTGAAATTCTACAGGGTCAGCAAGTGTGGATCATAGGATTTGTCCTTGACTGGGGTCATTTTGTTCTGAATCGCTCTGCCGTTTTAATATCATGCATCTTACCATATTCATTTCAGAGTTGCAAATGACTGATATGATTAGGGGTAACTCAAAGCAGATGATAAAGCGAGAAAAATCAACAAGAGACAATTAAGACACCTTTTACCTTCATCCCAATCTGTGGAGCGGAGGGACGGCTAAACATGAAGGCTGAACTTATCAGTCGGAAAAATACATTTATGTATTATTGGCCCCTTGCAATGCACACAAATGTATGTCTTTCTCTTAGCTTGCCTATTGATTAAATGAGATAACAGATTGAAACGGATACACTTTTAATGATTTTTGTCTGTTTGGCATTGGGATTGCAAAACAACAATTTGAACAAGCATCAATGTAGGATTGAGGTTCTCAAACAAAACAGCCGCTAAGTTTATTTGGCTTAAAAATTATTAAGGCTGAATCAATTGGCGAAAAGGCACGATTTTGCCTTTTCGCTTTTTAGTACCACTGACATACCTTTGGTTATTTTAGCATAACTTAATTTCTACAAAATAGATTTTATATTGCAAATCTGGAGTTAATTAAATATATTACAGGTTTTAGTTTTCGTCATAAGCGTGCTTTCGCGAGCACTTCAAAAGAAAGGATTCTACTCGCTAATGATCAAAGAACAGCAGCTTACCTTAGCGCTTTTTTACTGTCAGAATGTCCCGAAAAGCGGAGAGGAAGACAGACAGGCCTTGGAGGAAGAATTTGGGACATCCATACGCCTTTTTCCTATTCCGTGCAGCGGAAGGTTGGACGCGGTTCATCTATTAAAGTCCCTGGAAAGAATTGCTGACGCGGCCTTTATTATTACATGTCCTGAGGGCGCCTGTCGTTATTTTGAGGGGAATCACAGGGCTAAGAAGCGGGTGGAGAGGACAAAGAAGATCCTTTCCGATATCGGGTTAGAACCAGAACGTGTGGGAATTATTATCGGGTCGAAAAAGGCGCCTAAGACCTTGGCCGAATTAGCAAAGGAGATTTTTAAGAAGATATCCCAAATGGATCCATCCCCGGCTTTAAAACAAGGATGAGGTGAGGAGAAATATATATGATAACTGCAGAACAGAAACCGATTGATGAGATCAGGGGGACGATCGCCCCTTATAAAAGAATTCTTGTTTTGGGTTGTGCCTCCTGTGTGGCTGAATGCGCGGCCGGGGGAGAGAAAGAGACGGCCATGTTAGCGTCCGCCCTGCGAATGGCAGCTAAGATGGAGAAGCAGGAGGTCGAGATCAAGGAAAAGACCATAGATCGTCAGTGCGTAAATGAGTTTATCGTCCTGTTGGATGATATTATTGATAAATATGATGCCATCCTCTCCTTAGGGTGCGGGGCCGGGGTCCAGGCGGTGGGTGATATGTTCCCGGAGATTC
>JAOZQV010000450.1 GCA_029932035.1 Deltaproteobacteria bacterium
AATGATTTTGACCGGTGTGCTATGCTGACTTAATGCACGTAAACTTCTGTTTTCAGGGCTTTTAAATTCTCGCCGAATCGTTCTGAAGTAGCATTCTAAAAGGGCATGAGTATAGGGCAGGGGGTAAGATGACGTTAACCGAATTTTGAAAGGGAGGGAACTGATGAAAAAGTTAATGGGATTGATTGTTTTGGTATGTGGATTAGTTAGTTATCCATGTTTCTCTTTTTCTGAGATTATCTCAGCAGATATTGTCATTACACCAAGTTCATACAGTGGTTCTTTTGGTGGGTTTGTAGGCGGGGATGGGGATACTAGTGCCTTGTCTCAGAAGTCCTCTCCCTGATTCAGCAATTTAAGATAACTCAAAAACATATATATCTAATCCATTAAAAAACCGGAAACCCGTAAATATAGCTTGACCTCTATGAAAACAGCAATTAAGGTACCTCAAAGTGGATTAACTAAGGGCCATTTGGAGGTATCATGAATTGCAAAAGCTTATCGTTTTCTCAAGAACTCTCCGATCAACGCATTAGCCAGGCTGAAGTCCTGCTGAGCAAAACAATTGTTCGAAAAATATTGGCATATGCTCTGTTCTTGCTCGGCGTTAATCGAAGCGCCATTTCAAGCTTTTTGAATATGCCCCCGGGTACCATACGTTCTTTGGTGCTCGCTATTACTCACCGAGGACTTTCAGGTTTTGAAGACCAAAGATCCAAGACTTCTTCTTTCAAGCCACCTCTTCCTGAACAAATAGCACCAACAATCGGAATAGAAGATTCCTGGGTAAAAGTAGATTTTCAGATTGGCAACCTTGTCCTTCGGATCCCGGCGACTAATCCTGTTCAGAAAAGGATTGTTCTTTTATCTCTGGAAAACAGCGGCTTTCTTGAGCGTAGTGATGTCGCCGATGCTCTGCATCTTTCCGTTGATCGAACAGGAAAGCTGGCCAGGCAATTGGCGCAAGAAGATGTTAAAGGCATTCTTGATCAAAGGCAAGGGCAAAGGCAAGACTACCGCTTTACCCCTGAAATCAAGGCTGAACTGATCCAGCAATTTGTTATCGAAGCCGTAGCTCAACGTCCAACTGGTGGAGAACAGCTGGCAAAAAAACTTGAAGAGCGGTGTGGACTCGCCCTCTCAGCAAGAAGTATCCTGTCCCATCTTTCTAAATTTGGCCTTTCCAGCATCAGGGGTTCTCTCGCTGAGCACTTATCAGAGGCTAAAAAAAAACCTTCCGTCTCCTCAGAAAGGAAGCCAACGCAAAGGCATTAAATCTGGCAACCAATTCTACCTCCAAATTCCCCTGGACGAGCCTGGTATTTCGTTTGCAACTCTGGGTCCTTCTACAGCATAAGATTCCTGAAACTACCATAAGTTCGGTATTGGGCTGCCATATTAAGACTATTTTCGTCTGGAAGAAGAGGTTCCAAGCAGGTGATGGCATCTTAGGCAAACCACGAAGCGGACGGCCACCCTCCATCCCCCCAGAAGTCAACTACAGGCTCCTCGCTTTCTATTGTCAACATGATCCTTTACCTGGATGTTCCAGATGGTCTATACGCTGGGCTGAAACATATCTTCACAAACATCAGAAAATTCTCCAATGCACCATAAGCCGCTCCTCAATCCACCGTTTTCTAAAATCCAATGCATTGAGACCCTACCGAAACAAATACTTCCTGCAGATTTGCGATCCCCAATTCTTCCCGAAAATGGAGAAAATTATCAAAGCTTACAAAAGGGCATATCCGTATCTGTTTTGTCTGGATGAATGCACCGGATTACAGGCATTGGAACGTAAAGCGCCAAGATTGCCCGCAAGAGGTGACTGCCCTGAATACCTGGAACCTGAGTATGTGAGACATGGAACAGTCTCCATCCTATCAATTCTTCAAGTCGCTAACGGCCAGGTTTTCACCGACTGCATTCCTGACCACACATCATCCACCATAATATCATCCGTGAAAAACCATATTCTTCAATATGAGAAATCCGCTGAACTTCATTACATTTGCGATAATTACGCTTCCCATTCCACTGAGGAATTTTGTTCGGGAATCGCTGAATTATGTAGCATTGATTTACCCACACTCAAAACTCAGCAGGATCGCCGTCAATGGTTGGAATCCCCTGAAAAAAGAATCGTTTTTCACTTCCTTCCAACTCATGGATCTTGGCTCAACTTGATCGAAATCTGGTTCGGCATCCTTCAGCAAAAAGCCTTAAAGAATGAAAGTTTCATATCGAATACGGATCTGAAAAATCGTATTATTTCTTACACAGCCACTTGGAATAATGATTTCGCCCACCCTTTCAAGTTTTCATATACAGGTGAAGGCCTCCATGAAAAAGTCATTTCGAGGTTTACAAAATGGATTCAAATGCAGAGTCCCCAGTTAACTGTTCAATTCCTCGGAAAGCAACTCAACTTGATGAATAATCTTGCAACATCATACTGGGCAAAGGCCAAAACAAAAGCGTGGAATGCATTAAAAACAACCTTGCAGGAAAACAATGAGTTCATCAAGGGCATCATAGGTGCCGATGAAGATCTGAGTGCCCAATTTTTAAACCTTAACAACCTGCTCCGTAGCAACCTCGAGGCATCTCAAATTGCCAATATCCCGGAAAAGATTTCTGAGACAAGGCACTAGGCCTGTGCCTGAAGAAGCGGCTTCAACAACACCACCTCCTTCAAGGAAAAAATTCGAGGCTGTGACGGTAATATTTCCACCATTTCCTGACCCGTAGGTGTCCGCAAGAATACCGCTTGCATATCCAAGATCGCTTTCGCCGCCTATTGAAACTGTGCTTGTCGCGCGAATCGTGATATTGCCGGCTTTGCCGCTGGAGCCTTCCCTAGCTACAGCGCCTGCCTGTGAGCCGTTTTTCAAGGAAACGTTATTTCGGCACTGGTTCAGTTGAATAGGTTTTAA
>JAOZQV010000451.1 GCA_029932035.1 Deltaproteobacteria bacterium
CGGCGCATGTTCCACAGTTAAAGCAATCCATGGTCGTGTCTATGCCGAAACGCTCTAACTCCTCAGCAAATTCGGGATATACCTGGGTCATTCTCCATCCTCCCTTTCAGCCAATCCGTATCGAAAGTAGCTATCATCCTGCTCCGCTTCAAGAACCTCGCCGAATTTCTTCATGGTGGCAATGTACCACAGGACTTCAGACGACGGGATTCCGGCAGCTTGTGAGATCTCGGGAACCGTCTTTGGATCATCCTTAATCTGTTCTTTGATCGCCTTGATTGTTTTATTCTGTTCCTTCAACCTACCCGCTGACGCTTTAATAAACTGCTTTCTGCTCTTGCGCAGCTCCTTCATGGCCTCTTTTTGCGCCTTCTTTTCCTCTTCTGTCTGGCCCATGGGATACCTCTTTGAATTGAATATTGACTATTGACTATTGAATATTGATCCCGCGATGCGCGGGATTGAATATTGTTGGAATTACCTAAACTTTAGTATCTATATTTCAAAATCCCGTCATGTTTGCGTAGGATTTATGCCACAGTCAAATTGAATATTTTAAGAAATTCTTTGAATTTTAAAAAAACCTATCAAAAAATGACGGAGCGAAGCGACTTCCACCAATATTCAATAGTCAATATTCAATAGTCAATTCCGGCTCCGCCGGCTTAGGCACTTCCCCTACAAGACCTGGTCTGAAACGATCATGTCCACCATGTCTTCATACTGTCCCAAGGTCCACCCCTTGATGTTAATGGCATTTCCTGGGCAGGCAGCCACACAAGAGCCCCCTCCAACACAGAGGGCTGGGTTCACCTGGGCACGCATGACCTTTTCGCCGTTTACTTCCATTTCTACCATGGCAATCGCCCCCTCGTGCACGCAGGCCTCCACACAGGCTCCGGTTCCGTTACATTTTTGGAGATCGACCTCCGCAACAAAGGGATCCAACTCCACATAACCCTTGGCTAATGTGGCAGATGCCTTGACCGCAGCCCCTGACGCCGCAGCGCATGCCTCCCCAATGTCAAAGGGCGCCTGGGAGGTACCGGCCAATAAAATACCTGATACTGCGATCTCCACAGGCCGCAACTTGGGATGTACCTCTAAGAGGAATTTATCAACCCCCACTGGGAGCTTCATCATAGAAACCAAATCCGATACATTATTCGGTTCCATTCCAACGGCAAGTACTACGAGGTCCACCGGGACCTCAATCTCCTCATCAAAGGTCAGACCGTCCTTAACCGTTATACGCAATGGCTGGGCCCCTGATCCCGTGTTTCTATTAACCACTGGAGCATCCTGGGCCTCGAAACGGAAAAATACAACCTTGTTATTGGAGGCGTTTTCATACAACTCCTCGTGCCCGCGGCCATATGTCCGGATATCGCGATAGAAATCAAAGACCCGGGTAGAGGGATGTTCCTCACGGATCGTGTTAGCGGCATGAAGCGTTGCCGAGCAGCATGTTCGGGAGCAGTATTCATTCAGATGCCCCTCCTCATCTGCTTCGTGAACGCCCGGGATATGCCGGCTACCCACGCAGTGTATCATGGCCATGTTCCTGATCTTTCTGCCGTTTACTTCTAAGGCGTCTCCACCGCCCTTCTCCCGGTTTTCAGCAATGATCCGTATCAAATCAGGCAGGGTGATGATCTCTTCAAACTCGCCGTATCCATATTCCCCTTTTCGGGGGGTATACGGCTTAAAACCGGTTGCTAAAACAATAACTCCGGTCTCAATGGTGTACTCTTCACCGGTCTCGGGAATCCCTTCAGGGCAGACGCCCGCAAAGGGAATAAACTGGCCCATCTCCCGTCCGGATTTACTCATCTTTGCAATCTCGTCCTCATATTCACCCAAGCCAGGGGGCTCTCTCGTAATAACGAGCTTGAAGTTACCGATGTAGCCCTCAAACCCTGTCACCTGGGAGCAGTTGTGCACCGTAATAGCCGGGTTATCTAAGACCGTTCGGGTCAGTTCTGATATGAGTTCAGAGGCCTTGTCATCGGTGGGGAACACATGGTCCCATTTTGCTGTCCATCCCCCGAGAAACGGACTTTTCTCAATGAGGGCCACGTCAATGCCGCGATCTGCGAGATCTATGGCTGACTTAAGGCCTGCAACACCGCCCCCGATCACCGTAACATGTCTTTTCGCATCCACACGGAAGGGCTCAAGAGGCTCAAGCCTCTTTGCCTTGGCCGCTGCCGCCGCCACGAGACGGATCGCCTTGTTGGTTGCCTGGTCCCCATGGTGAACCCAGCTCACCTGTTCACGGATGTTGGCATGTTCATAGATGTATGGATTCCCATCCGCCCTGATTATGGCGTTTCGAAAGGTCGTTTCATGGAGATCAGGGGCACAGGAGGCGACCACCACACGGTCAATAACGCCACTCTTGAGGTCCTCCATAATCAGTTCCTGGCCCGGATCCGAGCACATGAACACGTTGTCCTGAACCTTCACTACGCCCGGGATATTTTTCGCGTTTTCACAAACCTTCTGAACGTCCACATGGTCGGAAATATTTCCGCCGCAGTGGCAAACATATACGCCAACCTTCTCTGAGGTTTTCTTCTTATCGCTGTTTTCATCCGCCATTACTGCATCTCCCGATGGTTGGTTTAACCCTTTAATCTATTACGCCGCCTTACTGGTGTCATTCATGGAAATCAAGTACTTGGAGGCCTCCATGGCTGCTGCGCCTGCCTCCACAATGGTATCCACAATATCCTTTGGACCGGCCGCCACCCCGGACACGAAGATCCCCTCCATATCCGTCAATGTGGGGGCTATTTTAGGTTGAACGCTTTTGATAAAGTTGTCTGAATCTTTGGAGACCGCACAAACGCCTTCCGGATCCCATCCCGCAACCATGCCGAGGGACAAGACTACCAGATCATGTTCCGCAATCTTTACTCCTCCGCCTTCGT
>JAOZQV010000452.1 GCA_029932035.1 Deltaproteobacteria bacterium
GGTCGAAGGAATCTTTCGGCCCTAACATGTTCGTCGGATGAGAGGGTATTCATGAAAAGGGATAGACGAGACCGTTCCCCCGGCAGGTAGGCCCTCCATATATGGACGGCCCCCTCTTCAAGTCCCAGGCGTGCCGGGGGTAACAGCCATTCAGAAGATCCATTCTGCTCCATACTTTCACGAGGGCGTCAGGGCACGTCACCCAATGATATGAAGTCGCCGGAGCCCGCCCTTTTTTTCTGGAAAAAGAGCATCACGCCATCGTAGGAGCTGTCTCTTGTGTAGCGGACATACAGATGGTCGCACTGTTTCTGTCTGAGGACCCGGAAAAGTCTGTTCAGGGGGTAGTCATTCATCTCATACATGGGAACGGAAAACGGTTTTCCCTTCCTGATGTTGTTAAGCCCGTTGAATAGCGGTACATGGACACATAGCCAGTAAATGATCTTTTTTTTCATGGTTTTATGAGAGTGATATGTAAGATGGAGCATCCCCGTCCCATTTTCCTTCAGCAGGTCAATCAATTGTGTAACTGTATGTAAACCCTGTTTGACTCTGAGATGTTGCAACACATAGATTGAATGGACAAAATCGAAGGCTTCGACATCGGGGGACAGGCTTTTTATCTGTGTGGAAAACTGAACGTTGTCTAATGACTGTTCCTTACAGTTTTTTCGGGCCTCTGCGATCATCGATTCAGCAACATCAACACCAAACACATACCTGCAGCGCCTCGCTAAAGGAATTGTTATCCTCCCCACGCCACAGCCGAAATCAAACGCCCGTTGAGGACTGAACGTTGGATCCAAATGTGTTCGGATCACCTGGAATAGGGAATCAAGGTATTTATCAGCGCTTTCAAAGAAATCCTTTCGAACATCTTCAGTGAGATCGCAGTCTTTATACTTAGAATCAGTTGTAACCCAGTAATAGGGGTCTTCCTTGCCGAATTTTTCCCAATTACGTTTCCCAGTCTCCATTTTTCAGCTTATTGCCTCCGCTCATTACATTTTCTCGCCAAATCCGCTTAAGCTAAACTGAAATCGTTTACGCATGATTTTAAATTTATAAATTGCCAAACACCGTCAATGTATCATATATTGAGTATTACTCAAGTTCTTTTTAGACGTTCAATAGCCATTTTCGGTAATGAAGCCGGAAGAAAGGGGGGACACTTGAATTCCCAATCCTCTAATTCAGACTTGGCTGAGACGCCTTTCCCTGATGTTTGCATTCACCAACGCTTTGAATATCAAGCCCAAAACCACCCTGAAGCCGTGGCGGTCGCCTTTGAAGGTGAACGTCTAACCTACGGAGAACTTAATCAAAAGACGAATCAGTTAGCCCACTATCTTGGAAATCTGGGTGTCGGGCCGGGAAACTTTATCGGTCTTTTTGTTGGGAGGTCTCCTGACGTCATTACCGGAATCTTAGGGATCTTGAAAAACGGTTGCGCCTACGTCCCCATGGATCCTGCCTATCCTGAAGAACGCCTCCGGCACATGATGGAAGACAGCAACTCTCCGGTCATCCTTACCCTCTCACACCTCAAGAAAAAGCTCCCTCAAACCAAGGCCCAGATTGTCTGCATGGATTCCGATTGGCACCGAATCTCTGAGGAAAAGACCCATAATTCAGACTCGGGCCAAGGGCCGGCATCGCTTGCCTATGTGATCTTCACCTCCGGATCCACAGGAAAACCAAAGGGTGTCTGCTGCCATCACAGGGGGGTTATGAACCTGTTGGCCGATTTCCAGAATCGCCAGCCCTTAGGCCCGGGAGACATCTGCAGTTGGTGGACCAGTCTTAATTTTGACGTGTCCGTCTACGAGATCTTCTCCCCGCTTATGGAAGGGGCTACGTTGACGATCGTCCCCGAATCTGTGCGTGCGGATGCCCCGGCCCTGATGGACTGGCTCTATCAAGAGAAGATCACCAGCGCTTACCTGCCGCCTTTCATGGTCGCCGATCTGGATGTCTCGCTGCGGGAACATCCGGGAAAAAGCATGCTGCGCCGTCTCTTAGTGGGCGTAGAAGCCATTCCGGAAAGGCTTCTGAATACCATTGACCAGGCGGTCCCTGACCTCCACATCATCAACGGATATGGACCCACCGAAGCAACCGTGTGTGCCACCCTGTATACCATTTCTCCTGAAAATGAACTTCACGAGAACACACCCATCGGCAGGCCAGTCCAGAACATGCAGATTTACCTGTTAAATGAAGCGAAGCAGCAGGTCCCTGCCGGGTCTCCCGGAGAGCTCTATATCGGTGGCGTCGGCGTGGCCGACGGATACCTGAATCGCCCCGATCTGACTGCTGAGGGTTTTATCCCGGACCCATTTTCGGGCAAAGAAGGGGCCAGGCTTTACAGAACAGGTGATCTGGCCCGTATCATGCCGGACGGCAATATCGAGTTTATTGGACGGGCCGATTTTCAGATAAAATTCCACGGCTTCAGGGTCGAGTTAGGCGAGATTGAATCACAGCTCCGTAAAAACCCGGCCATCCGTGAGGCTGTGGTTCTCGTGCTCGAAGACATTCCGGGGGTTAAACGCCTTGTGGCCTATCTGGTATGTTATAAGGGGCAGGAGGCCTCTGCACAGGAAATTCGAGAATCACTTCAGAAATCTCTACCCGACTATATGGTCCCCTCCATTTTTGTTGCCTTGGACCGGATACCGATGACCCCCAACGGAAAGACTGACCGCACTGCCCTGCCCGCACCCGACAGTTCCAACCAGCTCATGGCCGGGGGCCATGACTATCGCGAACCGCAAACACCTGTTGAAAAGAAGCTGGCCCGGTTTTTCGCCGAGGTTCTCCACACGG
This sequence comes from Deltaproteobacteria bacterium, assembly GCA_029932035.1. Classification (GTDB taxonomy): domain Bacteria; phylum Desulfobacterota; class DSM-4660; order Desulfatiglandales; family Desulfatiglandaceae; genus Desulfacyla. The sequence continues at coordinate 2,833 of JAOZQV010000452.1, forward strand.
AGCCGATCGGCCTGGACGACAGTTTTTTCGAGTTGGGGGGTCATTCCCTGTTAGCCACTCAGGTCGTTTCAAGAATACGGGAATCTTTCAAAGTGGACT
>JAOZQV010000095.1:0-9699 GCA_029932035.1 Deltaproteobacteria bacterium
TGGGAAATCCCCGGCGTCGTCGACCAACTCGTGCTTTCCTGTGAGGGGAGTAATTGCTTCGAGCACGTGACACCGGAGCCCATCCCGTCACGCGAATCGATCATTGCCCTGATCGAAAAGGGTAGAAAGATACTTTTCCCCGGCTATTTTATCAACACACCGGTGGACAGGATCAACCTCGGTTACTACTTCGGACAGGAGGTCACCGGACTCTTTGAGGCCCTGGCCGAACAGATTACCCTTTCCATTCGCCATGAATGCCTCCGTTATGATCTACCCTGCACCCAGTGCCTTGAAAGGGGCTATGAAGCCGCCATCAACTTCCTTGAAGAAATGCCCGGGTTGCGAAAGGCCCTTGCCAAGGATGTTATCGCCGCCCGAGAGGGGGACCCGGCCGCACAAAGCTATGACGAAATCATCTTCAGCTATCCTGGACTTCTCGCCGTCACAGTCTACCGAATAGCCCATCAGCTCTATGAACAGGGCGTTCCCCTGATCCCGCGCATAATGACTGAATATGCCCATAGCGAGACAGGCATCGACATCCACCCCGGGGCCCACATCGGTGAGAGTTTTTTCATTGATCACGGTACTGGGGTCGTAATAGGCCAAACCACCGAAATCGGAGACCGCGTAAGAATCTACCAGGGCGTTACATTAGGCTCCATCTCCCTTCCCAAGGGGGCACTCCAAAGCCTTCGAAAAAAGAAGCGTCATCCCACCATAGAGGATGATGTAATCATCTATGCAGGGGCAAGCATCCTTGGAGGAGAGACCGTGATCGGCGCCCGTTCGGTGATCGGCGGCAATGTCTGGATTACCGAATCTGTACCTCCGGATACCAAGGTCTTTTTAAAGACTCCCGAATTGATCTTCAAGGAGTCAACTTCCGATCCTTTCCTTAAGGATTAGCCCGAGATTCTGTTCGAGGTCCAATAAGCGAGTTTCTTAACTGATGGTCCCATAAAAAGTCAAAAAATTTCCACCGGTGCAGGCTAATCGTTAGTTGTAGTAGCGCATAATATCAGACATCATAGCAAATCGGATTTTTCCCCAAGTTAAAAAGGGCACCAACATTTTTAATGGCTGACAGCGTGGTGCGGTATCTGGGATATATGAAAAGACAATTTAACATTCAGCCTGCCTACTTACCGCATTTGAAGAAAGGCAGTTTTTTTGGCTTGACCTTGATTTGTTTTCCTGTCTTTGGATTTCTGCCGGTATATTTTCCGTAGCTCTTAACCTTGAAACTCCCCAAACCTCGGATCTCTATGGCCCAATAAGGACCCGGATGAGGGGTGTAAGTTTTGGGAGAAGAGGGGTTCAGGTCCTAAAGGATAGAAGGTCCTGGTTGGGTAGAATCTACAGGATAAAACAGCCCCATTTCAAGGCTGGCTGTGGGGTATAGTGTGGGGTGTTATGAATTAGGCAATGAAAAAGAGGTTTAGCTATATCAGCTAAACCCTTGATTTCACTATGGCGTCCCCAACCGGATTCGAACCGGTGTTGCCGGCGTGAAAGGCCAGTGTCCTGGACCTGACTAGACGATGGGGACGCAAGGCTTACGCCGTGCTGTAAAATGGTCACCGTCGAGGTTTCTACCTCAGATAAGATCCAACCGTTTTAGTATAGCTTGCTCAGCCAGCTTTACAAAATACGTGTCAACTTGCATGGCTGTAACAGAATTTAATTTTATAACTGAAAAACTCTTTGTTGTCAAAGGATTTTTTTGCCAAGGAGAACTATTTGCACTTAAGGATAAGTTGAAAGCAGGTTTGCGAAGGGAATATAAGTATGGTAGAAGATGGTTCAAAAAGGAACCTTTTATTATTTGAATATGCCTGAAAAGACTCAACCTCCAAGCGATGAGTGGCCTGACCCGACCGGGATATCCTTGCGCGGTTTCTATGTGATCAGCGTATTGGCTATGGGGATCGGCATAGCTGTTGTTTTTGTGCTCAACTTTGCCACTCCCACTGGTTTTATCCTGGACCAATTCGCTGAGGTATCACAAATGAGCGGGCTTGCCTATGGTTTGGAGGCTGGTAAGCGCCTGTTGGGACTCTTTTCCCTAATCTTGGCCATAGGTTCCCCTACTTTGTTGGTGGTGCACCAGGTTTTACGTCCCATTTCCCGTTTCCTGAATTTTGTGAGGGCCGGCCAGACCCCTTCCTCGGATATGGCTTTAAAGGCCCGGCGTCGTCTCATTAACTACCCCTTCATCTTTGTCGGATTCAATGTAGGCATGTGGATTCTAATGCCGGCACTGGTTTTTTTCTCTGCTTACATGTTCGATCTGATGAATCTCCGCACCGCTGTGGTTTTCTCGGCAAGGGCCAGCATGGTTGGATTGATTGCCTCTTCCATTGCCTTTTACAGACTTGAGGCTTATTCGCGCAGGGAGTTAATCCCCTTCTTTTTTCCCAAAGGCCGGTTGGCAGATCTTAAGGGTGCGGCCAGGATACCCATCTCCCGGCGAATAAGGATGTTCTACAGATTAGGTACGATGGTGCCCATGACTATACTCTTAGTCACCCTGGTTACCCTGCAGTGGGAGCTGGATACATCGGTCATGTCGGTGGAGGAATACGGTCGCAGGATCATTATTTTTACTATTGTTCTTTTCGGTGTTTTCTTTATCAGCACCGGGGTGCTCAACAGATTGGTCAGCAGATCGATTGCGCAACCGCTGAAAAATATGTTAGACGCTGTGGAGAAGATCCGGGACGGAGACTATGATTCGCGGATCCGTGTCTTGGGCAATGATGAAATTGGTGTATTGGGCGATGCCGGTAATGATATGATCAGGGGCCTGGCCGAGCGGGAGATGCTTAGAACCACATTTGGGAAGTATGTCACACCCGAGATCCGGGATGAAATCCTTTCCGGCCGTATCCCGTTAGAAGGGGAGCGAAGGGAGGCAACCGTGATGTTCGCCGACCTCCGTAACTTCACCCCATTTGTCGAAACCACCCCTCCTGAGGAGGCCATCTCTGGGATGCGGGCCTATTTTACTGCTATGCACCGTGCCATTCGTCTGCACAGAGGCCTGGTACTCCAGTTTGTGGGGGACGAAATAGAGGTGGTATTCGGGGTGCCGGTACATTTTGAAGATCATTCAGATGCTGCTGTTCTGGCTGCTTTAGAGATGCGCAGGGCATTGAAAGAACTGAATAGGCAGCGGTCTATCCAGGGGAAACCGGCTTTCGCGCATGGTATAGGCATCCATTCGGGGAATGTTTTAGCTGGGAATTCGGGGAGTGAAGAGCAATCGGCTTACGCCCTTATCGGAAATACGGTCAATGTTGCTTCACGCATTCAGGGTCTGACCAAGGAGCTGGGTTGCGACATTTTGGCAAGCCAGGAAACCGTTGAACGATTACAAGGTTCCTTTCGCATGGATAAAGACCCTCCCCGTTTAGTCAAGGGATACTCCAGGCCGATCATTGTTTACCGCATCCTTGACAGAGCAGCGTCTTGATAAATCGAGCGCCTAAAGTTTACCCCGTAACTTCTCAATAAGAGTTCGGGCGAATCAACTGGATTCCCGCTTTCGCGGAATGACGGCCCTGGAGACTTTTTACAGGGGCATCAAATTTATGGTCTTCATCTATCAAGGCTTTGGAGCGATTTCATGATTCTCAATCCACACTTATTCCTTTTGGATCGAGCCAGCGCCTTGACACAACTGGTCTCGTATTATTAACATAACAGCCTCTATTTTTGAACAAATCCAGCGGCAATATTTTACATGTATAAACAATTGCCATGGCAATTTTAAAGCCTTATTGAAAATTGCCTTGATCTTTTTTCTTTAAGCATATAGACTAACGACCATGATGATTGAACGCTACATTGGGAGAATAGCATTTTCCAGAGATTTCGGGCGACAGATGCGTTTTATTATTGGACCTCGTCAAAGCGGAAAAACCACTGCCGCAAAGAAATTCCTTGAAGATCAGGGGTGTTTAGAACTCTACTACAACTGGGATCAGCGGAAGATAAGAGACCGTTACATAGCCGATAGTCATTTTTTCGTTCAGGAAATTCATAATGTTGAGCCGACCGAGCGAAAGCGATGGCTTTGTATGGATGAGATACACAAGTATCCTAAATGGAAAAATGTCCTAAAAGACTTCTTTGATTCATTTGGCCAAGAAAACGGCTTCATAATCACTGGATCTGCCAGGCTCGATATGATGCGAAGAAGCGGCGACAGCTTGGTGGGCAGGTATTTTACCTTCCGCCTGAATCCCGTGACCTTGAGAGAACTAAGCGGTAAGAGCTTTAAGGAGCCTCCTGCCGATGCAGATGAGTGGGTAAAGAGCAAGCTTGATCACCTGGTATATGAAAAAGCTGAGCTATCCGCGCTGTTGCAATTTAGCGGTTTTCCCGAACCCTTGCTTGTTAATTCCGTTCGCTTTCATAATAAATGGAGAAGAGATTATTTGGACCGTCTTATTCGAGAAGATTTGAGGGACTTGACCAGGATACAGGAGCTTGAAAAGGTTGCTACCATCATGCATTTGCTTCCTGAGCGGATTTCATCCCCGCTATCCATTAACGCGCTGGCAAAGGATGTTAAGTGTAGTTTCGCCACGGTTTCCAACTACCTCAAGGCCATGGAACTCGGATACTTGGTTTTTAGAATTTCACCATATTCCAAGAGGATTTCTCGGTCTCTGACCAAGGAAACAAAGGCCTATTTCTTTGACTGGACAAGATTGAAAAACCCTGCCAGGCGATTTGAGAACTACGTGGCAGTTGAACTCAAAACACTTCTTGAGCTTTGGACAGATGCGGGCATTGCCAACTTTCACATGAATTATCTCCGAAACCGTGATGGCAAGGAAACTGATTTCTTAATATTGCGAGACGATGAGCCCTGGATGATGCTTGAGGCCAAGTTTTCCAGGGCAAACATAGACTATCACCATCGAAAGAACAGAGAGCTTTTACGGCGTATCCCCTTTGTTCAGATTGTCAGACAGGACAATATTGCCGAAGAAAGAGAGGATGGCCTCTATCAAATATCTGCATCGAGACTCCTTGCCTGACTATGTGCGTGGTAATGGGAACGGTTATGGTCTCAGAAACAGTTAGCAAGATAGAAGATTTCCTGTCGGAAGCAGTGGATCTGCAGAAAGATCATGTGGAAAGGGTATGTGTTGAATGTGAAGCTCCTTGCTGCACCAGGGTTCATTATCTGTTCAATGAGAAAGATGTCCTCTTTCTCAAATTGTCGGAACGAAAGCGCAGGTGGAGAAGAGAAATAGTTACCAGGAAAGGGTGCTGGTTTCTAAGTGAACAGGGTTGTACTCTTGATCCTAAATCGAGGCCGTTTATATGCCACACCTATCTCTGTGATGATCTAAAAATGGAGATGAAGAGGTGTGATCCAGGGCTAATAGCTCTCTTGGAGAAGAAGCTCAAGGTCATTGGTGAAATGCGAAGTCAATTATGGGCAGAATATCTCGACGAAAAACTCCAACCGTAAATAGTGCCTGAACGAAAAATCATAGTTTTCGTTCGGGCGCTAAATAGGGCTCAAGAGATCCCGGTCAAGCCGGGTTTTGAGCGGTTAAACGCATGTCGGCGATTCGAAATGCCGCCTCATCCATACTGCACCCATCAGTTTCAGAGAGTTCAAAAATGTTGGACAGGTTCTCTCTGATTGTCTGGATTACTTTTTTTTCGGCCTCATTCTGTGACCATCCGCTCATCTCCATACCGATAATGGCAATGGCGCCTCCGCTGTTTGCTATGAAGTCAGGAATATACAAGATTGCCCTGTCTCGTAGACTTATGGCGTCTTCTGGGTTGCCAAGTTGATTGTTGGCAGCTCCTGCGACTGCCTGACATTTAAGGGAGGAGATATTCTCTTTGTTTAAAACGCCGCCTACAGCGCATGGGACAAATATGTCGCAGGGTTCGTCATAGACTGCATTGGGGGGAACCGACTTTAATCCTAACTTACCCTTGAAATATTCAATCGGGGCCTTGTCAACATCACTAATCAGAATCTCGGCACCAGCCTCATGTAACATCTTGATCAATTCACGACCCACGCTTCCCACACCCTGAACAAGCACACGTTTACCTGCCAGCGCAGCCTCACCGAAAAGTCGTTCGGCTGCCACCTTGATACTGGTCAAGACTCCCAGGGCCGTAAAGGGTCCGGGATTGCCTGCTCCACCAGCGGCCTGTGTACGTCCAAAGATGTAAGGGGCTCCGGCCTCTGCGATTATATCCATATCTTCAGATGAAGTGCCGTAATCCGGTCCTGTATAAAACAACCCATTGTGCTTATGAACAAAGGCGCCGTATCGTCTCAATAACCGAGTTCGTGCTTGGGAATCCAGATCAGGTGGTACGGCTATTACACATTTGCCTCCTCCATATTTGATGTTGGCAGCGGCCCACTTGAGGGTCATCCCACCGGCTAACCTCTGCGCATCTCTTAAGGCCTCCTTTAGGTTGGAATACGATTTTATGCGCGTACCACCAACTGCCGGTCCCAGTCGCGTTGAATGAATAGCGATAAAGATCCAGGCATTGGCGGCCCTGTCAAAACGAATGATGACACTTTGTCCATCCCACGCCCTGATCAAAGATTCCATTTATTTTACTCCTCAGTTTCCCATCAATAATGCCCAATCAAAGCCACGGCCGCTGGTGTAGGTCCTGCTTCTAACCTTCCATTCTAAACGCCTTGAACATCTTACTCGGTCCAATCATACCCATACCATGGGCCACCGCATCGAAGATGTCCTTATCGTTCCAACCCAGTTCACGCAGACCATCGACATCATTCTGCTGAACAGCCTCAGGGGTTTTTACCGCTTTCAGCACAAAGAGGAGCATGGCCTTATCCTTTTCTTCGAGAGGGGCCTGGGAAGGATCTGTTTTGACCGAAGCCAACAGGTCCGCACTGATCCCCTGTGATTCAAGCAGTCCCGAATTAAAACCTATACAGTACTCATAATCATACTCAACGGCAACCAGCAGCCGGATGAATGTCAGGAGAGGGAGGCCAAGTGTCTGGTGCTGCATGAAATAGTCTATGGTCTCCGCTTGAAGTTTCAGCATTACAGGGCTTGAGCTCATCATTTCAAGGGGTTTGGGGACAACGCCGATCGTATCGAGGAAGGGCTTGTAGGCCTGTGCGATCTGTCCTTCTGCCTTTTCAGGTGAAACCGTTGTTATTAGTGCCATGTTTTTCTCCTTTTGGTCGTTAGTGGTTAATGAGATTTTCGACTTTTTGCGAGGCCGTCATGTTTATAGAGGAAAAGAAGATATCACGCTGTTTTTACAAGGAACCTTTCCTGTCTTGATAATCGAGTATAAACTGTGCCGCAATTCGGGCGATTTTACCGACTACCTTAGAACAGTGTACATAACCTCCTGCCTCGATAAATGCCTCATACTCTTTCGGATCGGCAAGGCTGTAAAACCTCCCGAGTTTGCCCTTTTGTATCTCTGTGCAATTTGTGGTGCCAAATTCTTTTTCAACGATTCTCGCCAACCTGAACCCTGAGGCTAAAGAATCTGCCAAAGCATCCGTATCTTTCAGATCCCCGCTTGCTGTGGCAATGCCTACGGCCAACAAACCCCCTAAAAAGGCTCCGCATGTCTCTCCACGCATGGCAACGCCGGCAGCCAGTGGAGTCGATGCCTTTAAACTCGCCTCATCTCCGAGATTCAGGTTGTCTTGCAGAGGCTTTAACACACACCTTGAGCAACCATGGAAATCCCTCTCATAGTCGTGTGCCTCTTTCTCGATCTTGTTCAGCAATTCATCTCGATATGTTTTCTCTTCCATGATCTCCTCAAATAAAACATTTCCCCTCCGGCTCCCGGATGTATTCCGGATGGCAGAACGTACAGCTCAAAGAGGGTGCAGACGAGCTCCGGGTAAGCGGCTGAGCTCTTCGCGAGGTATGTAGTGAGTATGCATTTTTACCTTATTTCCTGGCTTCCTTAACCGGGAGACCCAACAGAGCCTTTGCAAGCCTGATCTTTTTATCCAATTCACCTTCACGGAAGATCATAACCCTTTGGGCCTGGGGCGAGCCAGCGCCGTGCATGGATTCCACCAAAGCAGTACCGCCGGTCATGGCCTCAATCATACGGGCTATTTTTATACGGTGTTCGGTGGGGATGCCCTCTACACCGGAAAAATACTTTTTGACGAGGTGGCCGACCTCCTCGCTTTCAAGGTCGTACTGACTGGGGAGGGTTGCAATGAAACCCCCTGCAAGATCCAAGGCGAGACGGGCGATCTCAAAGTGAAACCGGGTCACGTTCTGTTTGCAGACATTGGCTAACATGGTGTCTACCATATAGGCGCCTGATGGGGTGGGCCAGCCCTCGGCTGAGCAGGCAATGGAGGAACAGTAAAGGGTTTCACACAGGTGTATCATCTCTGTGACCTTGTCCTTGACGTGCGAGGCCCTTGCCGTACCCTGAATCTGCGCTAAGTAGCTCACTGCCCCTGTCAGGACATCCATAAGACCGGTCTTGCAGGCACCGTAGTTGGCACGGTGGTGAGCGGCAAACCTGTAAACAAGCATGCCAGCAAAGTCTGTTTCACCATCCATAAACACCCGCTCTGTGGGTACAAACACATCCTCAAAGGCAATAACCGCTTCCCCACCGACCGCTCCGAAAGAGGGTTTGCCAACATCAATCCTCTCCCTAAAGTCGCGGCGATAGTCGCTTGCCTGGCGGCCAAAGATCATGGTGATGCCCGGGTCGTCAATCGGTATGGCGCAGACAATTGCATAGTCCTTTGACCGATCGTCCATGGCCGTAGTTGGCATGATCAGGATTTCATGTGAATTGACTGCTCCTGTCATATGGAGTTTGGCCCCCCGGATGACGATCCCGTCGTCCCTGCGCTCTACTATATGTACATACTGGTCAGGATCAGGCTGGTCAGCAGGACCTTTGGACCGATCCCCCTTTGGATCGGTCATTGCCCCTACAACCATAAGGTTTTCGTCCTGAATATAGGTCAGCCACTTTTTAAAACGTTCAAGATAGTCGGTTCCTGATTTTTCATCAATCTCATAGGCCACCGAATAGGTTGCATTGATGCCGTCAAGGCCCACGCACCTCTGAAAACAGGTGGCGGTCTTTTGCCCGAGCACACGAAGGAGCTTGATCTTTTTGATCAGGTCCTCAATGTTTTGGTGCACATGGGTGAAACGGCCGATAGTCCGGCCGGTAAGGTGTGAGGTGGTCACGGCCAGGTCTTTATACTCCTCGTCACTCGCTAAGGCGTATGTCATTGCCGCAGCACGCACATGGGGGGCAGTGGCAGGGTGACGGGTCACATCTTCGATTTTCTTGCCCTTATAAAAGATCCTCGGATGTAACTTCCTAAGGCTTTCAATATATTCCGCTCCATTTATGAGTTTCATGTTTTCTCCTTTGCTTAACATTTCAGCTACTTATTGACAGGATAACCCCGCGTTCCGCGGGGCAGGTCTGGATTGACTGGATCAACAGGGTAATTAACCAAGTGGATTTGATGGGCCTTAGATATTCGTCTGACAGCTTTTAGTTTAATGAAGTCATGAAATTATCAAAAGGAATAATGAAGACCTCAAAGGCTCTCGAAAGAAGTCTATTATATCGGAGTCAGTTGTGTCAAGTTATGGGTTTCAGGCAAAAGAGTTTTGCTACTGGACCCGC
>JAOZQV010000095.1:9799-11035 GCA_029932035.1 Deltaproteobacteria bacterium
GCCTGACGATAGGACAAGGCTTCCCTTGACAAGGGGAAATTCCCGGGTTAATGAACAATGAGTCGTAAACTGACGAAAAAGGCAGATAAGAACTGTATGAATGCAATGACTCCTAAGGAATCAGAAAAATCCAAGGATAAGGAGATTGGCTATGAAAACCTCTTTGAATGCGCTTTCGCTAACCCGCGAGCTTTTGGCCTTCAACACCATGAACCCGCCCGGTCAGGAACGCGCCTGTGCAGAATATTTAGGGAAGTTATTAGAGGATGGAGGTTTTGAGACGGACCTCTATGAATTTGCTGAAGGGAGGGCAAGTCTTGTTGCTCGAATACAGGGTAATTATGATAGGGCGCCAATCTGTTTTACCGGACACATTGATACCATACCACTTGGCGCGACCCGTTGGACCAAAGACCCTCTCAAAGGCGAGATTGAGGGAGACAGGATATATGGGAGGGGCGCCGCGGATATGAAGGGCGGCGTTGCCGCCATGGTTATCGCTGGTCTCCGTGTGGCTGAACTGTCAAAGGGTAGGGCGGGGTTTAGTCTGGTTATTACAGCGGGCGAAGAAACAGGTTGTGAAGGCGCCTATTTCCTGGCGTCATATGGGAGGGCCCTTGGTAAGGCGGGGGCGGTTGTGGTCGGAGAACCCACCTCCAATTTTCCAGTGGTGGGCCATAAAGGGGCCCTTTGGATTGAAGCGCGAGCTACCGGGATGGCAGCCCATGGGTCTATGCCGGAGAAGGGGATCAATGCCATTTACAAGGCAGCCGATGCCGTCAAAAAACTGCAGGACTTCGATTTTGAGGTTGATCCCCACCCACTGTTGGGGTTACCGACCCTGAATGTAGGAAAAATCAGTGGGGGTATAAATATAAATTCGGTTCCGGACCAGGCCTTGATCGGCATAGACATCCGCACCATTCCAGATCAAAGCAATAAAGAGGTCTATGAAAAACTGACGTCTTATCTTGGTCAGGAATTGGAATTCAATCGTCTCATAGATGTTGGGAGTTTTGCAACCGATCCACAGGATGAATGGATACAGGAGGTTTTCGAGGTTATGGAACCATTCATAGAAGAACGGCCTGTAGCGCGGGGCGTTACTTACTTCACTGATGCCTCAGTGCTCACCCCGGCCTTTGGCAACCCCCCTACGATTATCCTCGGTCCGGGTGATCCAGTCATGGCACATAAGACAGATGAATGGTGTGAGATTTCCAAGATAGAAGAAGC
>JAOZQV010000453.1 GCA_029932035.1 Deltaproteobacteria bacterium
AACTCAAGGCAACTTAAATTGCCTGGCTGCCAGAAAGAATTTCGGAGACAGGGCACTAGTACATCGACTCATAAATTCTGCTTTTGATTTTGGCAATTTGGATTATTCATGTACTGGTATTTCGCTGTGTGTTATTCAGGTTATGCAAGCCTTGAATTGATCTAACGCCATATTTGCTTTTGCTATCTGGCGCTCTTTGACGGAAGCACTGATAATGCCGTTGATGTACTCCTTTTTATCGACAAACAAGTCATGAAGCTTTTTCCAGACCTTAGTGTGAACTTTATTGTGGTATGTCTTGGCAATGTTGGACATTAAGAGCAGTTGTTTTGTTAGAAATTTGATGTCCATCTGTTTACTTTCGATGAGAAGCAGCTTATTGAACCGGGTAATGGCTTTTTCGTGTAACCCTTCTCCTGTATATGTCCATGTGAATGGGTGAGAGAAGTATGTATTCCAAGTTTCAATAAACTCTTCTATGGTTTCCTGTAAGAGCTGTACTGATTCAAATGATTGATGCTTAAGACATTTTTTGTTGAGTATGCCAAACCATATCTCGATCATATTCAGCCAAGAGCCATGAAAAGGAGTGAAGTGGATTACAATCCGTTTGTTTTCCCTCTGAAGCCACTGGCGACGTTCACGACCGGTTTTGAGGGGATCATAGGCTACATTACTTAATTCTGCAACGGTCTTACAAAACTCATCATTGAAATGGGTGTTTAAGTTGTCCATGATGTAATGAAGTGGAGCATCTGAAGGCAGCGTATTAACGTGTTCTTTGAAAACTCGGGCTAATGTTTGCGTATTGTGATTTGGGGTACATCTACCGAAGACTTTGCCTGTTTTAGGATTTAGAAAGGCCATAAGGTCTATGGTTCCATTGCGCCTATATTCAAATTCTTCATACCTGGGTTTGTTGGATACCGCGGGCAATTCCGGGGCCAGCGTGGATTTGGCTTGAAGAGCCGTGCATTCATCAAAGTTAAACAAGTGCTCTGGAGGGTGGAGACAAAGGTTAACAATATGTTCCATTTTCGGAAAGAATTCAGGGTCGGTAATAGCCAAAAAATATTTATGTAAATGAGGCCGTAAGCCATGGCTTTTCAAAATGCGTTGAATGGTTGAATGACTCATAGAACAACCGATGATTTCGCTGTGTTCTTTCAAATATTTTTCCGCCCATCGGAACCTGTCAACAATTTTTGGACACTCGTTGAAAAAAATTACTGTAGTTTTCTCCTGTCTACGCCCAAGACCTTTTGAGGGGGATTTATCCAGGCGGCCTGAGGTAAATCAGGAGGCATTGGAACACCCCTCACAAACCTCTCAGGATGAGCCTCAAAAGCACCCTCGAGTACCTTCTTCCTGGCCTCGACCACGTCCTTAGCAAGCCCGTAATGCACGACTTCCGGGGTCAGCATCCCAATCCCACTGTGCCTGTGTTCTGTGTTGTACCAGGTAAAAAAGGACCTGCAAAATGCCACAGCGTCCTGTAATGACCCAAATCGGTCAGGAAACCAGGGACAATACTTCAACGTCTTGAACTGACTCTCAGAATACGGGTTGTCGTCAGATACATGAGGCCTGCTGTGGGATTTGTTTATTCCCAGGCTGACAAAAAGCTGTGCTGTAGTCTTGGCAATCATCGGAGATCCCCGATCCGCATGGATGGTTAACTGGTCAGGATCTATTGCCTGTTTCTTGCAGCTTTCCCTGATCAGCTTCTGCGCCAGCTGGGCGGTTTCCTTTGAAGCAACCATCCAGCCTACGGCGTACCTACTGAAAATATCCAGGATTACATATAGATAAAAATAGGTCCACTTGACCGGGCCCTTCAGTTTCGTTATGTCCCAGCTCCATACTTCATTGGGGCCTTTCGCTAACAGCTCCGGCTTGACATATTCAGGATGCTTCAGCTGGTTGCGTCTTTCTTTAACCTCTTCGTTATCCGCCAGAATCCTATACATGGTTCGTTCAGAGCAGAGATACCTCCCCTCGTCCAAAAGAGTGGCCCAGACTTCTCCAGGAGACTTATCCACGAAACGACTATCGTGCAGTTCATCAAGCACCTTTTGTCTTTCCCCGTCAGTGAGCGCCCGCGCCGGTTTTAGCCTTGGCTTTGGGTCCTGCCTGGGTTTCCTTTGGTAGTACAACGTCGAACGAGCAACTCCCATACTCTCACATGCAGGTGCCACGCCAACCCTCTCAGCAAGATCTTCAGTAGCTGTTATCAACATGTCTCGTGATTTCCCTTCTGATCCAGGGAGATCCCCAACATCTCCGAGAGTTTTTTTTGAAACGAAATGATGGTTTCAGCCTTATCCAACTGTTTCCTTAACCTTTTGGTTTCACTCTCCAACTCCCTCACTTTACGGGCAAGGGGATTCACAGGTTTCTTCTTCCCCCCTCGCTTCTTCGGAGCCAAGCCGTCCAGTTCCCCCTTTTCTCTCTGCTTCTTCCATGCGGTCAAGTGGGAGGAATACAGCCCTTCACGCCTCAATAGGCTCCCTATCGCCCCTGGGGTCCCTTTACACGAGGCTGCTTCTTCAAGCACCCTTTTCTTGTATGTAGCTGAAAATCGTCTCCTGCTCGCTTTCGCCGGAACTTCAGGATCCGGCAACTCTGATTCAACCGTGGCGAATCCACCAAAACCCGGCCTCGAGGGGGACCTCCGTTCCGGTTCGCTACGCTCACCTCCACTCCGGTCCCCCTCGGCATGACCCTTTACCCCATACACAGAATCAGCCATGGTCTCCTCTCTCCTTACTGTTGCCTCCATGCCATTACGCCTCCTCTCGCCCTCCTTCTACACTAATTTATCATAGGGCGAGTGTCCAATCATTATAGGCAGAGAGGGCAAGGGCAAAAACTTCTCTTCGGAAAAAGAGAGAAAGCAACGAAAAGAAAAGA
>JAOZQV010000096.1:0-9673 GCA_029932035.1 Deltaproteobacteria bacterium
TGGCGATGTTCTCGGCCATTGTCTCTTCCCAGACGCATTGGGCCTGATAGAAATAATCAAAGTTTTGTAGCTGATGATGGTGTGAATGTTTTTTAAACACCTCGCTTAGATAATCGCGATGGGTCAGATTGTCGACGTTGATTTCCTTTGCCACTTGATCACGTTCTTCCGGGGTCAGACTGTCCAGACCCGACCTGGCCACTTTCTTTACGATGTTGTTAGGCACATTGATCCCGAGGAGTGCTCGACCCTTTTCCTTAGCCAAAAACATGATTGGCCTGTAAAAATGGTAGGGGAAGGACCAGCCTTTGTCCCAGTCAACATCCTTCAGGAACAGAGTTTCACTGACCTCTTCTCCGAGATACCTATCAAGGACCGGTTGCCGTGATTCGTCAAAAAACTCCATGGCAACGGTTAGAGGACCGTACCGGGCCATGAGCGCCTGGAGAATCTGTACCTGTATCAAATGATGCTCAGGGTTGTCATGCACCTCCCCGACAAAAATCAGCTCTTTTGATCGCAACTGATCAATGAGCTGTTCAAAGGATATTGATTTCCCATCCTCAAGGTCAATTATCCTGCCCTTACCGAAATGACCTGGTATTCCCTCTATGGAGGCTAAGGGCGGCATGCGTACCTTTTTAGAGGAGCAGGCGCTCATGACCGCAATAGCCGCAAATACCAATATGAGGATGAAGATGTAAGGTCTGTCATGTTTCATTCTGTACCGCTTACGAGCTATAGTCTTGACTGAAATATTGACTATCATCTACCATGTTAAGATGCAAGCCCCTTTTAAACTCGTTGGTGAAGAAAAGCGAAATGAAACAGAGCAGTCCTACACAGTATGAATTAAATGTGAATCTGTTGAAGAAGACTCTCCCTGAAGGCCCTGGTGTATATTCTTTCGTGGACCCATCTGGGCGGGTTATTTATGTGGGCAAGGCGAAAAATATTCGTAAACGGGTCCTCTCCTATTTAGGACCCAAACCTGAATCTTCCAGCAAGACCGGCAGGATGATGAAAAAGGCCGATGGTCTTGATTTTATCCTGACCTCTACCGAGCAGGAGGCATTTATACTTGAGAGCAATCTCATAAAGAGATTTATGCCACGTTACAACATCATCCTGCGAGATGACAAACAATACCCATGTCTCAGACTTGATATCAGTGAGCGTTTCCCGCGCCTTGCTATTGTCCGAAAGATAAAGAAGGATGGCGCCCTCTATTTCGGTCCATTTTCCTCTGCCAATGCTATGCGAAGCACCAAAAGAATAATTGACCGGGTTTTTAAACTGCGCAAGTGTAAGAGCCAAAGGCTGCAACAGAGGGAAAGACCATGCCTCAATTTTCAAATGAACCGCTGCCTCGCGCCCTGCTCTCATGAGATTCCTGCCCAAGAATATAATGAGATTGTCAAACAGGTCCGACTTTTTTTGGAAGGCCGCAACCCTGAGCTAATCGCGAGGTTGAAAAAAGATATGGATGAGGCTGCGGCGCATCTGGATTTTGAAGTGGCAGCCGGAATACGTGACCAGATCAGTGCCCTGAGAAAAACCATTGAACGTCAACATGTGGTATCTCCACGATTGGAGAATCAGGATGTTATAGGCCTGGCCCAAAATGGAGAACTTCATCAGGTGGTGATTCTTTTTATTCGCAGGGGATATTTAACAGGAACCCGGAGTTTTCTCTTCAAAGATCGTTCAGCGCTTCCCTCCGAGGTCATGGAGGCTTTCCTGAAGCAGTATTACTCGCGCGAGGTCTTTATGCCGCAGAGCATCCTCATTTCAGAGCCGATCAAAGACCTTATTTCGATCAGGACATGGCTTTGTGATTTCGCAGCTAAAAATATTATAATCCACAGACCCCAGAGGGGGGAGAAGAAAAAGCTCGTAGCCATGGCAATGGCCAATGCGGAAAATCTCCTTGTTGGCCATCAGGAGGCCCAAAGGGAGGATCTTATGGCTACTGCAAAGTCAGTTTTAGGTCTAAGCAGAACGCCGAGGCATATTGAGGGGGTTGATATTTCAAACCTGCAGGGAGGGCTAGCCGTTGGAACGGTGGTCTCCTTTGTTGAGGGAGAGCCCCACCGGCAGGCATATCGAAATTTCAGGATGAAGATGAGCGGTGGTATTGATGATTACGGTATGATGGCGGAAATGGTGGAAAGAAGGATCGCAAAGGGAGCGTTGCCGGATCTCTTTTTAGTGGACGGGGGCAAAGGTCACCTGGCAGTCGTCAGGCGTGTGATAGACCGGCAGATGCGTCTCTTGTCAAAAGAGAGTCTGATTATAAACTCGAAAAAGGCTTTTCCGATTCCCGAAGTCATCTCTATTGCAAAACCCGATGAAAATCGTCATGAGCAACGGGACAAAATATATCTCTCTGGCCGAAAAAATCCTCTGATACTAAAGGCCGATCATCCGGTGCTTCTCTTGATGATGCGGATCAGAGACGAGGCTCATAGGAGGGCTGTCATGTACCACCGGAGGCTGAGGGGGAAAATTTTGACAAGGTCTGACTTAAACTCAATTCCCGGAATTGGAAAGAAGAAGAAAAGGAATTTATTAATGTTTTTCAAAGATATAGATGCTATCTCTAAAGCTTCGATTGAAGGATTGAAACAGGTGCCAGGGATCAGCAATACGTTAGCTGAAACAATTGTTTCGTATTTTCGGGAGAGAGGGTAGGGGGGCTAAGCGGTCGCACGAAGGAAAATTGTTACAAGACCGAGATAGATAAAGAGGCTGAGGATATCGTTTGAGGTAGTTACAAAGGGTCCTGCGGCGAGGGCAGGGTCAATATTAAGTTTCTTAAGGGCTAACGGGACGGCAGAGCCGATCAAACCTGCAATCAAGATAATCAAGATGAGGGCCACGGTAATAATAAAACCCAGCCTGTAATCGCCGAGCCAAAAACCCACAATCAAACCGAGGATGAGGCCGCATATTATCCCATTAATGAGGGCGACCCTCATTTCCATCCAGAGCCTCTTTCCGGTATTGACAAGACTGATGTCACCTGTGGCGAGACCCCTCACAACAACCGTGGATGCCTGGATGCCCGTGTTACCCCCCATGGCCATAATGACCGGGAAAAAAAACGTCAGCGCAATCACTTCTTCTAAGGAGGCTGCGAACTGGTTGATAACAAATGCGGCAAAAACGCCCCCGAACAGCGCTGCAACCAGCCAGGGAAGTCTTGCCCTTGAGATCTTTATGGTGGACTCTTCTGTAATTTCCTGATCAATCACTCCAGCCATAAGAGAAAAATCCTCATCCGTCTCATCTTCAATCACATCAATGATATCATCATGGGTAATGCGCCCCACCAAACGGTGAAAATCATCGACCACGGGTATATTCACAAGATCATATTTTCTAACCAGGTTCACCACTTCTTCCTGGTCGGTTTTTGCGATTACTGAAATGACTTCCGGATTCATTATCTCGCTGATCTCTTTATCGGGAGGCTCGAGCACGAGGTCCTTCAGGGAGATTACCCCGACCAGCCTTTCAAAGGCATCTGTAACCCAGATGTAATAGAGATTTTCTACCTCTTCCCTTTTTTCCCTGATCGATTCGATCGCGTCTCGCACTGTTGCGTCGGCCTTGACCGCGACAAACTCCAGGGCCATTTTGCCGCCGGCGGTATCATCGGGGTAGGGGAGCAGCTTTTCAAGTTCCCCTGAAACCTCGTCGCCAACGGATTCAATAACCTCCCTTGCCCGTTCAGCCGGCAGGTCTCCAACGAGGTCGGCGGCATCATCTGAATCAAGCTCTTCGACAATTTGAGAAATGGCCTTATTGTCGAGATCTTTCACGATCCGTTCCTGAACCGGTGGTTCGATCTCTACAAGGACTTCCCCGGCCCCATCAGGATCTAAAAGGCGAAAAATGAACAGGCGCTCATCCCCGCTCAAATGCTCGATTAGATCGGCCACATCAGCGGGCCTCATCTGGTCGACAAGCCTTTTCAGCGCAACGTTATTTTCCTGATGGATGAGGTCTTTGACCTCATCAAGGAGTTTATTGTCGACTATCCTATCTTTAAAAACGGTCAAGGTTAATCTCCTTAAAAACTTTCCTGAAGGCTTTTTACCTTTTTTAGAACCAGTCTGTTCAACCGGGGAGTGTCGTCTATTTCATCTACGATATTCTTCAATGGGATTTCAGCCCTGGCAGCGCTCTTGTGTCCTCCTGCAAGACCACCCCACGGTCCGAACAATTTCTGTGCTGTCTTGCCTGCATCACCCCTGAAACCCGCATTCCTCAAAATAACAATCAAATTTTCCTCGTATATGCCGGTTACAATGCTCCAATTGGCCTCTGCCAGTTTCATAAAAAAATCAGCGATTATCACCAGGACATCGGGATTGACCGCTTCTTCCATACTGATAAAAGCTATATCTTTTATTAGGACCAACCGTTCCATTGCAAGGCGAAAATCAGATAAAGTCTGCTTGGATATCTCCGAGGACTCGATTTTTTTAATGATATTCATATTTGTGAAACGGTAAAGATACCTAAATGCATCAATATCGTTAGGCAATGATTCCCTCACAAAGTTATCTGTGTCGGTCTTAATGCCATAAAAGAGCGCCGTTGCCAACTTTGCAGACGGGGTGATCTTGGAGGCCCTCAGGTACTCGGTCATGATTGTTGCATTTGCGCCATAATCCTCCTTTATATCCACGAAGGGGGCCTTTGATAATGGTCCCACCCTATGATGATCGATGATAATGTCAAAATGATGGTTCTTGAACCGATCATGATGGTGAGGCTGAGAGTCTACAATGGCCCACTTTTTAATCTTCCGTCCTTTCATTGACCGGATACACTGCATTTTTATTCTAAGCAATTTGATAAAGGCCAGGTTGTCGGGGCGTTCAATCGTGTTAATGTGGTAAAGCATTACTCTTCTGACTTTTCGCCAGAACAACCGTTTTAATGCCAGGGCGCTGGCAATGGCATCGGGGTCGGCGTTCATGACAATGCCTACGGTATCTTCAGGGGAGATTAGCTCCAAAAGCCGATTGCATTTTTCCGTGGACGTAACAGATTTTGAAAATGGATGATCCATAAGCGAGATGCTACAGTAAAGACCCTTAAAATTCAACGTAAAACAGAACAGCTCCCACGGGTTACCAGGGCCATATTTTGTCAAGGTATTGAAGGCTTGGCGCGAGGTCTTCTTCACGGTGGGGCTCAAGGGTAACAACAGGCGGGGGAATGTTTGCTTTAATCAGTTTTCTGAATAAGGTTTGGAAATCAATCCTTCCCTTTCCCAAAGCCAAGTGCTCGTCCTCTTTGCCCGAGTTATCATGAAGGTGGAGTTGTCCGAGGAACGGCCCCAAGCATTTTACCCACTCTTCCATGGGGACAGAGCTGAAGACAGCCTGGTGGCCGGTATCTAAGCAGAAGCCAACTCCTTGATCCTGAAGGGTTTCCAAAAGGATGAGTATATCATCAGGCCCCTGTTCATAAACGTTTTCCAACATTAATTGCGCACCCTCAGAGCGTGTCTGCTTGGCGAGCCAGGACCATATTTTCAGGCTGTTTTCCAACCAGATATCCTTCATATGCCAGTATCTTTTATGATCATACCCAGTATGACATACAATGGTCCTTGGCTTAAAGAGGGGTATCAGACGGACGAACTGATCAAGACGCTGTCGGGCTAACGACCTTACCTTGGGATCAGGAGAGCCGGGGGAGAGGTCCATAAATGGGGCATGGAGTGTTATTATAAGACCAAGGTCATTGAGTCGCCTTGCCACAACTTCAACATCTGGAAGGGAGCAGCCATCTAAGGCGTCAGCATCAAACCCTATCTCCGGATTAATCCTATCCGTTGTGAACCGATCGAGATACGATTCACACAGCATGGTGAAGGGGATATTCACCTGAACCATGTCCATAATTTTTCTTGTCATCAAAAGACCTCCATACATTGACAAGGCGCTTCTATTGGGATATATGGTGTACACACTAATAACCGATTTTCTCTGGATTGTCATGAAAAAAGCTGTGGTTTCGCCCCTCTGTTCAGGCCTGGTCATTCCAGGGCTGGGACAGATCATCAATCAGGATTTGAAAAAGGGTATCATTCTCCTTGCGGCTGTCTTCTTTCTCTTTGTGATGGGGATTATCAAGCTGGTACGTTTGATCAATGCGGTTTTCAGAACAGGCCCCGTGGATCTGTCGAACCCTGAGATAATCATGGCGAAGCTCAGGGCAGAAGACCTTTCACTCCTGTGGTATATGGCTGCTGCTTTTGTCATCATCTGGTTTTTTTCCGTGGTGGATGCCTATCTAAGAGGTAAAAAAATAGACAAGAGCGAAGAGGGGAACCCACTGTAATGCGGACATACCTGATTGATGAACTCTCTCCCTCAAAGATAGAAAAAATCAGGGAGTTCCTCGGGGAGCATGCCATCCGTTCAGGTTTGGATCAAATATTCTGGGTGCGAATCCCCGACGACCTACTGAGTGAAATGCAATTCCAGCACAGCAAATGCAAGCCGCACGTCTTTGCAGTCGAATTGGGGCAGGACTGGGTTAAGCTGGAACTCTTTGTCCGAACCCTGAAAAGCATGCGTTGCGACTGTCCGGCCTATTGCACCGGCCAGCAAAGAAATTTCATATTAAATTTTGCCGATGGTATGATAAAACAATTGAAAATAGATACTTGATCACCCCCTCCTCTTACCCCGCCTTTCGGAGCCAAACACCAAACACAAAGCACTCTGTAATCAGGCATAGTTCATAAGAACGTAAAAGTAAGTTGCAATTTTTTCATCTATCTCTTTGACTGCCTTAGTCTGTGTCTGTCTGTGTGGGTCTGTGGCAAATTTAGTTTTGATTATGAAATTGACTTGATAGACTACATCTGCTAACCTGATTATTTATCATAATTCCTGGAGGCACATTTCATGAACTATAAGGACACACTTAATCTGCCGAAGACGGCATTTCCCATGAAGGCCAATTTGGTGAAAAAAGAGCCCGAAATGCTTGAAAAATGGGAAGATATTGAACTTTACAAGCTTATTAGGCAATCTTCTAAGGGCCGGAAGCGATTCCATCTGCATGACGGCCCCCCCTACGCAAACGGTAATATCCACATGGGCACGGCCTTTAATAAAGTGTTGAAAGATATCATTATCAAATCGAGACAGATGGCCGGTTTTGACTCGCCCTATGTGCCCGGTTGGGATTGCCACGGTCTCCCTATCGAACACAGGGTCGATGGAGAGCTCGGGGCTAAGAAGATGGAGATGTCCAAGGCGGAAATAAGAGGCTTTTGCCGTCGATATGCTGAAAAATATATTGATATCCAGCGCAATGAATTTAAGCGCTTAGGCGTTTTAGGTGAATGGGAGAATCCCTACCTGACCATGAATTATCCCTATGAGGCAACTATCGTAAGAGAGTTTGGGAAATTTGCATTAAACGGAAGCCTTATGAGGAGCAAGAAACCTATATACTGGTGCATCTCTTGCAAAACGGCCCTTGCAGAGGCAGAGGTTGAATATGACGAGCACAGCTCACCCTCCATATTTGTCAAGTTCCCGATGATATCTGATCTGGATCAGTTGGCCCCTGTCTTGAAGGAGAAACAGGTCTCGATGATAATCTGGACAACAACTCCCTGGACCATCCCTGCCAATCTGGCCATAGCCCTGCATCCCGGCCTGAAGTACGCAGCCGTCGAAACAGGGAATAATGAGGTCATGATTCTCGCAGAAGGGCTTTTAGACATTTGCATGGACACCTTCAGCATTGAATCATATGAGGTTCTCAAGCTCTTCAAGGCCGCTGACCTGGAAAACCTTGAGGCAAGGCACCCTTTATATGACAGACCATCCAAGATTGTCTTAGCGCCCTATGTGACTTTGGAGGCTGGAACGGGCTGTGTCCACACTGCGCCAGGACATGGCCGGGAAGACTATGAGACAGGTCTTAAATATCATTTGGAGACATATTCGCCTGTTGATGATTCCGGCTGCTTTACCCCGGATGTGGGGTATTTTGCTGGGATGGAGGTGTTTGCGGCTAACGAGGCTGTCAAAGATAAGCTCTCGGAGGTAGGCGCGCTCCTCAAGGAAGAGGAGATCACTCACGAATATCCACACTGCTGGAGATGCAAGAAGCCTGTTATCTTCCGCTCCACAAAGCAGTGGTTTATCTCCATGGAGAAAAACGACCTGAGAAAAAATGCTCTGGATGCCATAAGAAAGGTTTCATGGATACCTTCATGGGGCGAGGACCGGATCTTCAAAATGATAGCCAATCGCCCGGATTGGTGTGTTTCCAGGCAGAGGACCTGGGGAGTGCCGATCACCGTGTTCTTCTGCGATGAGTGTGATGAACCGGTTATAACGCAGGAAATCATCGACCATGTATCCAATATGGTTGAACAATCCGGGGCAGATATATGGTTCACCAAATCCGAAAAAGAACTGGTGCCCCCTGGAACACGCTGTCCTAACTGCGGGGCAGATCGTTTCAGGAAAGAGACCGATATCCTCGATGTCTGGTTTGATTCCGGTGTCAGTTATGCCGCAGTGATGGAAAACAGGGAATACCTTGACAGCCCGGCAGATCTTTATCTTGAAGGAAGCGACCAGCACAGGGGATGGTTTCACAGTTCACTCCTCTGCTCGGTGGGGACACGTAAGGAGGCGCCATACAAGGGTGTGCTGACCCATGGCTTTGTTGTGGATGGGGCAGGCAAGGCAATGCACAAATCCTCCGGGAATGTTATCGCACCTGAGGAGCTGATAAAAAGCTATGGCGCTGAGATCCTGAGGCTGTGGGTGGCAGGAGAAGACTACAGGGATAATATCCGTCTTTCAAAAGAGATCTTGCAACGGTTGACAGAAGCCTATCGCCGCATTCGAAACACCTGCCGTTACCTGCTCGGTAATTTGAACGATTTTGATTGGGAAACCGATCAGGTCCCATATACAGAGATGGAAGAGCTGGATCGCTGGGCGCTCAACCGGCTTCAAGAACTGAGCGGGCGGGTCTTGAAGGCATACGAGGACTTCAATTTCCATCTTGTGTATCACAATCTCCACAACTTCTGCGTGCTGGATCTCTCGTCCTTCTATCTCGACATTATAAAAGACAGGCTCTATACATCGCCAAAGGAGTCTGCAGCGAGAAGATCTGCACAGTCCGCAATGCATGAAATCCTTGAAACTTTGGTCAGACTGATGGCCCCTGTCCTCTCTTTTACGGCTGATGAAATCTGGCAGTATATGACCGGGAAGGAACGAGCATTGAGTGTTCATGCCGACCTCTTTCTCCCTTTAAACGAGGAGTATCGGGACACTGAACTCGCCGAACGCTGGGAAGAGATAATCGATGTTCGAAAAGAGGTCACAAAGGTCCTGGAACTCGCAAGGAAAGAGAAACGTATCGGGCACTCCTTAGATGCCTCGGTAGAATTAGGTCTGTCACATGAATTATCCGTAAAATTAACATCTTATATGGATCAGTTAAGGTCAATCTTTATTGTTTCGTCGGTTGATTTAGTGGAAATCAATCAGGTAGATGGGGGGTATGAAAGCGAGACTGTCCCCGGATTAAAGGTGAAGGTATCACCTTCATCCGACCCCAAATGCGAGCGCTGCTGGATACATGATCCATCGGTAGGAGA
>JAOZQV010000096.1:9683-11018 GCA_029932035.1 Deltaproteobacteria bacterium
TCCCAACACCTGTAAGCGATGCCGAAACGTCTTAGACGAAATTATGCGTTGATAATCTGGCCTGCGCTCCTTATTATCGTACTGGATCAGGTATCAAAACTTTTCGTTATACGCGGTCTGAGAGTTCATGAATCAGTGCCCGTAATCGAAGGGTTTTTTAACCTTGTCCATGTGCGAAACAGGGGAATGGCCTTCGGGTTCATGAATCGGGCCCATGCTGACTTTGGCTTTTGGTTACTTGTTTCCACCAGCATCATTGCCATTGCCCTCTTGTTGTTCTGGTTCTTCAGGCTAAAGGATGGCGACACCCGCATCACCCTGGGTCTTTCACTTATATTAGGCGGAGCTGTTGGCAACCTGATCGACCGGCTGAGGTTTCGAGAGGTAGTCGACTTCCTCGATGTTTTCGCAGGTTCATATCACTGGCCCGCATTTAATGTGGCTGACGCTGCAATAACAACGGGCACGTTTTTAGTAGCAATAACCCTTTTTTTTAAACGGTAATATCATGCACCCGGACCTCTTTTCCATAGGCCCTTTTACCCTGCACACATACGGCCTCTGTGTGGCTGTCGGTTTCTTGATCGCAATCCTGGTTACGGTAAAGATCGGCAAATCCGCGGGGATAAAGCCTCAACAGACAATGGATATGGGGTTTTTAATAATCTTAGCCGCAATTATTGGTTCGAGGCTCATGTATGTCCTCATGAATGTCTCCTACTATGTTGAGCGGCCCATGGATATGTTCAAGGTATGGCAGGGGGGGCTTGTTTTTTCCGGTGGGATTATATGTGTGGTACTAACCGTCATATGGTACACCAAAAAGCATGATCTTTCATTCTGGAAGATAGCCGATCTGTGGGCGCCGGCAATGGCCATCGGTCAGGGGATAGGACGGATCGGGTGTTTTATGGCAGGATGTTGTTACGGCAAGCCTTCCGGATCTAACTGGGGAGTGGTGTTTACTGACCCCCATGCCCTGGCGCCGTTGAATATCGCCCTCTATCCAACGCAGCTTTACTCCTCTCTAAGCGGGTTTGTCATCTTCTTTGTTCTGATTTTAATGCACTCAAGAAAAAAGTTCGAGGGGCAGGTCTTCTTCTGGCTTCTCGTTATGCACAGCACGGCCCGGCTCTTCGTGGAGCGTTTCAGGGGCGATGACCGGGGGATACTGTTAGGGGGCGATATGAGTATCACCCAACTTGTTACACTCCTGATCCTGATTGCCTCCATAGTCGCTCTATTCATATTCAAGCGGAGACAAGCCAAGAACTAAGGGCAGGCCTCTTAGCTGCACTTATCTTGCTTTTTGTTCCGCCAGGGCCAGTGTTCCAT
>JAOZQV010000454.1 GCA_029932035.1 Deltaproteobacteria bacterium
CGGCCCGCGGTTGAAACCCTGCAAAAGGCAAACCGCTCCTGCGGCAGGGCACGGACGGCAACCTTCCGCAGTGGACCACGGGTTCACCGGATATTTACTGATTTTCCCTATCTTCGACCTTACGTCTTTCGATCTCCGCCAACTGTTCTACCTCTTCCCAAAACGTTTCCAGCAGTTCCTGCTCAGGTACCTTTTTCAAGAGGCGATCTCCTTTAAAGATAAGGCCGACGCCCTTTCCGCCGGCAAGGCCGATATCTGCTTCCCTGGCTTCTCCGGGTCCGTTTACTATGCATCCCATTACAGCCAGCTTCAATGGATACGGAATCCGTTGCGCCCTGCGTTCTACCTCGGAAGCCAGAGAAAAGAGGTCTATTTCACATCGCCCGCACGTGGGACATGAAATTATTTCCGGACCACGCTGTCTTATTCTCAGTGCCCGAAGGATCTCGTATGCGACCCGGACCTCTTCTGCAGGATCTCTGGTCAGCGAAACCCTCATAGTATCGCCTATACCATCCATGAGAAGGGCTGCAAGGGCGATACTGCTCTTGACGGTTCCGGGGATAAGCCCTCCTGCTTCGGTTACACCAAGATGCAGAGGAAAATCCGTCTCCCGGGACAAACGACGGTAAGCATCCACTGTATCAAGGACGTCCGAAGATTTTATGGAGATCTTGATGGACTCGCAGCCCATATCAACTATAAGGCCGATATTTCTGAGCGCGCTTTCCACCAGGGCTTCAGGTATTGGGCCGCCGAATTTTTTCCTGATGTCCTTTTCAAGGGAACCCGCATTGACCCCCACCCTCATGGATATCCCGTATTCTTTGACCTTTTCTACTACTCGTGCCAGCCTCTTCCAGCTTCCGATATTTCCGGGATTAATCCTTATGCAGTCGGCACCGGCTTCGATCGAGGCCACAGCCAGACGCCAATCAAAGTGTATATCTGCAATAACGGGTATGGAAATTGATTTTTTAATCTTAGAAATCGCCTGAGCAGCAGCAATATCAGGCACTGCCACCCTTATAATCTCGCACCCGACTTCCTGCAGGCGGTGAATCTGTGCGACAGTGCCGGTGACATCCCTTGTATCCGTGTTGCTCATAGACTGAACCGCAATGGGATAATCGCCGCCGATGGCCACATCCCCGACATGAATGACGCGGGTAGCTCTGCGCGCCCGGACTATGTTAGAAAGATTAGATTTCATAATAATTTATAATAAATCAGAGTCGGAGATTGGGCAATGCAGAGGCCATAAAGCCGCATCAAGTACCCATTATAGTGGCTGATTAATTCAGGGTCTGAGAGATTAGAAAAAATAAATCAATAAGTAGTTTAAATCCCTGGATATTATCTTCCGCTTTCTGCTGAACCCGTTGAAGTTTACCGATAAGGGTATTTACATCAATAAGATTTTTTGATTATATAAAAAAATGGGAAAAATCAAAAAACGCCTGCTCGTTATCGAAGATGACCAGAAAATCCTTAGCGTACTAAAGGATTATCTGACTTATTTTGGCTATGATGTTGTTACAGCTAGTGACGGGCTGCAGGGCTTGGAGGAGATCAAGAAAGACTATGACCTCGTAATAACTGACATAAGCATGCCTTATGTGAGCGGCATAGGGATCATCTCCGTTTTCAAACAAAATCATCCTGACACGCCTATAATTGCCATTACCGGTTACGGATACCACCCTGAAAAACTACCTCATGGGAAGAAGGCCGACCACGTTATTCACAAGCCTTTTAAAATGCAAGAGCTGAGAGAAACGATAGAAAATTTAATCTGAGATTGCTGTTTATGCTATCCGTCCTGTTTTTGCGGTGTAATCTTTTTCGAGATAACAACCACTTTTTCACCGACACCGGCATCAAGCACTTCTGCTGCACTTCCCTGATTTACGGCCACCTCCAGAAAACCGGAACTGCCGATAAGGGCCAGGGGCTTACCTTTGGCCACATCCGAGTAAGTGCTGAGTAAGGGTAATTCCATCCCCTTGATATTGACCTCGAACATTTTGCCAACAGGTCCCCTTTGCTGGATGAGGTCAGCGGGTATGTTGAGAATCAGGCTTCCAAAGCCGTCCATGTATATTACTTCGCCCCCAATGTATTGTTCCCTGATAACTGGTTCGGGCCATGGCAGCCGAACAGGATCCGGACAGAGAGGGCCAAAGGAGTGCGGTTCTGCTCCAAGGCTCAGATGAGCTGCAACAGGGGCAAATATATCCCTTCCGTGGAATGTATTGCTTACCGGATGCCTGAAATAGCGACTGTTCTTTATGCTGAAGCATGTCACTTGTTCGGAATATCTGAACACCATGGTCAAGAGACCGTTGTCCGGCGCCAGAAAGATGTAACGCTTCGTAACGGCCAGAAGACCAGCTCTTGGGGATCCGACACCGGGGTCAACTATAGCAAGAAAGCAGGTTCCGGGCGGGAATTCCCTGAAAGCAGATCCCAGCATAAAGGCCCCGCCCATGATATCCTGAGAGGTAACTTGGTGACTGATGTCCACGATATGCAGGGCTGGATTGATGCCAAGCATGACTGCCTTGACTATCCCCACATAGGGGTCCTTTAACCCGAAATCACTCAGAAATGCCAGGATCATCAATGGACCTGCAAAAGCAGGCTGATATGACATGCAAATGGTCGGGGCGAGAGGATTCGAACCTCCGACCCCCTGAACCCCATTCAGGTGCGCTCCCAGACTGCGCCACGCCCCGACATACGACTGTCAATAAACTCAAGCATACTTCAGCTTGGCCCCGATACCATTTTTTTGAATATACGTCAATGATTCTGAAGCCCGCTGTATTAAGCTGAGACCGATTATATTTCAGGGCTTTTGCAGTGTAAATAATATTTCGCGGACACCGGAAACCCGGTTTTTT
>JAOZQV010000097.1:0-5617 GCA_029932035.1 Deltaproteobacteria bacterium
AGCCAAACAACTATCAAGTACGGCCAAATAATAGCTTATTATCTGTTCCAGAGAGGAGTATTGTAGGCTGGGGGACATCCTGAAAGTGCCGGTATAAACCTGTACCGGACGGAATAACAACTATATACCTCTGAATGTTCCAAAGGCCGAAAAACTTATGACTGCAAAACCAAAACTTCAATGAAAATCAGTTGATTGGCGGTCAAAGATAATCCCTTAAGTTTGACATCCTTCACTGCGGCCGGATACTAAAAGGTTTTAGCAGGTAAGACAGTATTCCGTCTGGCAATCATTAGCTACAGAAAATACCTACGGATCTCATTTATGACAAGAGATAAAACAAAATTTATATTGATAGGCGTCATCCTCCTCTTACTCTTTTTGTGGTCTAAGAAGGACGATACTTCTCGTTTCTTTGGCTCAAGCCCAACCGCCAAATCCCTCGAATTTAACGCTTCTGAAACCGATGCCGAATCTGAGCCCATCATTTTCTCTGCAGACGAGAAAATCAACATTGATGTCTTTGAAAAGGTTCATCCGGCAGTCGTCAATATCGCAACAACAATCCTCGGCATGAATTTCTGGATGGAGGTTATTCCGAGGCAGGGACAAGGATCAGGCTTTATCATAGACAGCAGGGGCTATATCATGACCAACAGCCATGTTGTTGCCAACGCCCAGAAGATCATCGTGACCATGTCTGAGGGGAAAAAAATTCGGGCGACCCTTGTTGGCAGGGATCCCAGGTCTGATCTGGCCGTCATCAAGATTTCCCCCGGAGATGTGGACAGAGTGGCCCGATTGGGAGATTCTGACAGTGTCCGGCCAGGCCAGAAGGCGATCGCCATTGGAAACCCCTTTGGTTTATCGCATACCCTTACCACCGGTATTGTCAGCGCCCTCAACAGGAGTATCAGGACAGAAGATGGGAATCAGATAGACGATCTGATACAGACCGATGCGGCCATAAACCCAGGAAATTCCGGTGGTCCGCTACTTAATTCCAACGGTGATGTAATAGGGATAAACACCGCGATTTTTAGCCTCTCCGGTGGATATCAGGGTATCGGTTTTGCCATACCGATCAACCTGGCAAAACATATTGCGACAGAGTTGATAACCTCTGGAAAGGTCGCGAGGGCATGGCTCGGTATTTCGGGCATCTCCATAACTCCCAGTCTATCAGAGGGACTCAACCTGGGAGTTGAGGAGGGAGTGCTGGTTGTTCAAGTAGTAAGAGGGAGCCCTGCCTATCAGGCCAGGCTAAAGGGAGGGGGCAGAGAGGTTGCTGTTGGAGGGATGCGACTCCGCTTAGGGGGAGATATCATAACCGCTGTTGATGGAAGCAACATCTCTGATATGGAGCAACTGGTCCGCCTTTTAAGCAAAATGAGGGTGGGACAAACCTTGGAACTGCACATATTAAGGGACGGCCTCCACCGGGGAATCAACGTATTGTTGGCTGAAAGCCCCTGAATTGATTATGTGGTTCAAATTCTTACTCACGCAGCAGGGACACCGGCGAAGCCGCAAAGACGCGAAGATAAAAAACTATGACTGAAAACGAAATCGAGAAGATTGTTGTTGATGCGGCCTACCACATTTGCTGACCTATCTGAGATCGGCTGACAAGAGGCTGGGGCTTCGCTCATAAAAAAGGGGCATTTTTCGGGTTGCCAATAAACTGTAGGTTTTCTTT
This sequence comes from Deltaproteobacteria bacterium, assembly GCA_029932035.1. Classification (GTDB taxonomy): domain Bacteria; phylum Desulfobacterota; class DSM-4660; order Desulfatiglandales; family Desulfatiglandaceae; genus Desulfacyla. Next base: position 1,700 of record JAOZQV010000097.1, read on the forward strand.
GCGGCTTTGCGACTTTGCGTGAGACTTTTTCTGTTCCGGTTAATCCGGATTAGGGGACTTAAGGGTGAACTCTGAACCTCTGAAAGTCAGGCAAAGATCCATAATTCATCTCGATATGGATGCCTTTTATCCGGCAGTCGAGGCCCTCGATAAACCTGAACTGAGGGGGAAACCGGTTATCGTGGGTGGCAGTAGAGAGAGAGGTGTAGTATCATCCGCCTCCTATGAGGCACGCAGATTCGGTGTACACTCTGCCCAGCCCATAGCAACTGCCATACGACTTTGCCCTGACGGGATATTTATGCCGGTCAGGATGTCAAGATACAAGGAAGTTTCCAGACAGATATTCGGGATATTCCATCGCTTCACACCATTGGTGGAACCCCTCTCCATTGATGAAGCCTTTTTGGATCTTACGGGCGCAGAGCGTCTTATGGGTCAAACCAAGGTGATCGCCAAAAAGATCAAGGAGACGGTTCTTAAGAAAACCGGGCTCACGGTCTCGGCCGGAGTGGCCTCTTCAAAGTTTGTCGCCAAAATAGCCTCTGATATTGACAAGCCTGATGGGCTTACCGTCGTGCCTCCCGACCGGGTAAGGGACTTCTTGGACCCGCTCCCCGTTAAAAAAATGTGGGGTGTTGGGAAAATAACACAGCAGGCTTTAGCGCGGCTTAGCGTTAAGACCTTTAAAGATCTGCGGCAAATTCCTGTCGAAATCTTAGAAAAAAAGTTTGGGGAACGTGGCACAGCTATGCATCTGCTCTCCATGGGGATTGATGAAAGAGATGTGGAGCCGGAACGTGAAACAAAATCTATCGGCCATGAGCAGACCTTTATGAAAGATATCCTTAACCCCTATCAGGCCAGGAAGGAGATCCTGTCCTTAGCCAACAGGGTTGCCCAGCGGATGCGTCGGGAGAAAGTCAGGGGCAATACCGTTTCTTTAAAGGTGAAATACAGCGATTTTACGCAAATAACCAGGGCTGCAACTCTGTTTGCACCCACCGATGACACTATGGAGATATACTCCATTTCCTGCCGTCTCCTTAAAAAGACAGCCGTTGGAAAAAGACCGGTACGGCTCTTGGGGATTTCCCTGTCCCAGCTCAGTACTCTTGAGAACGAGAAACAGCTCTTTCTTTTCGCCCAGGATAAGGAATATCAGAAGAGGAAGAATCTTAACACTGCCCTGGACTCAATTTGCAATAAATTTGGCGAAAAAAGCATTCGACCGGCAACGCTGATTTCTAACCCGGCGAAGCCGGAATTGACTATTGAATAGTGAATATTGATTATTTGTGGAAGGCGTTTCGCTCCGTCATTTTTTTGATAGGTCTTTTTAAAATTTAAAGAATCCCTTGAGATATTCAATCTAACAGGGTCATAAATCCTACGCAAACATGATGGGATTTTGAAATTTTGGTACTAAAGATTAGTTCAAAGGCCTCTTCAGTTACGCATCGCTTATCTTTTTCTTGACACACGCAATCTTTTTCTTGACACACACATCAATATTATATGAGTATGGCAACAATTCTTAGGAAACAGGGAAACAACCTACCGTGACACCCACTTTGGCGGCCAAAACTAATGCATTCTCAAAAGGGCAATACCTTAATCAAGCAGCACCTTAATCAATACAAGTGGAAAGAATTCAATAAAAGAAAGGAGGTGGTAGGGTTTAGTGTGGCGAAGGCAGGGTTTTTTAAGTTAAGACAAACTGATTAATATCACTTGAACGGAGGAAAAAATGAGAAAATTCAAATTACTCGTGGTGTTAGGCGTTATGTCAATGGTTCTCTCAATCGGGTCTAATGCCTTTGCAAAAAAGATCCGGTGGAAGATGGTCACCACATGGCCGGAATCCATTAACCTGTGGTACGGCGAAAAAGAGATGATCAAATATGTCAAGGACATGACCGGCGGCAATTTTGTCATCAAGTGGTTTCCCGCCGGCGCCTTGATGAAAGCCTTTGAGGTCTTTGATGCCTGTGGAAAGGGCGCGGTTGAAATGGCCGGGGACTGGCCGAGTTACTGGGCCACCAAGGATCCCGCCTTTGACTTTATTGGTTCTTTTCCATTCGGCTTTACCAATATGGATTATATTACCTGGATGTATCAGTTTGGAGGGTTGGAACTGATGCAGAAACTCTGGGGAAAATACGACATGACCTATTTCTCCCTCGGCGCCACCCCCATGGAATCCGGCTTTCGCACCACGGAAAAGACCGGCCCCATCAAATCAATTGCAGACTATAAAGGCCTGAAACTGCGAACCCCTTCCAGGGCCACCATCTGGATCCTCAAACAGATCGGTTCCTCCCCCATCAAAATGCCGGGTGGCGAGATCTATCTTGCTGTACAGACCGGTAAACTGGATGGCGCTGAGTTTAGCGCTCCGGGCGTCGACTGGACCATGGGTTTTGCCGAGATAACCAAGTACTGGAGCGTTCCCTGCTGGTTTCAGCCCTCCTCCCAGGTGGGTACCATGGTGAACCTTAAGGCATGGAATTCTCTTACCAAGGAGTATCAGGCGATCCTGAAATATGCCTGTCGGGCAGCATCGCTGGAAGCGGTTGCCTTTTATGAGGCAGATTCGGCAAGGGCAATTCAGAAATTCAAAGACGCAGGAACGAAAATATTCCCCCTGCCTAATTCAGAGATGCTGAAACTGGAAAAACTCGCAGGCGAATACTGCATCATGAAAGCAAAGGAATCCAAGTCCTACGCCGAAGTACTCAAATCACAGATGGTATATCTTAAACAATATAAAGAGTGGCGTGCCATGTCCGGCGATTTCGGTTTCGGCAGGACTCCCACATATGTGGATAACGTTCTTGCCGAGTTGAAAAAACTGGGATACTAACCAAAAACAAAAGAGGCCTTTGACAATCTTGTCAAGGGCCTCTTAATTTTGTGCACACTCCCACGTATCTTCCTATAATGAGAAAGGGTTTCCAATGCAACTTACGACTTTCACAAAAGGTCTGGACACTGTAAGCGAATGGACCGGCAGGATTTTCATGTGGCTGATCATCCCCCTGACCATTGTGGTGGTGTATGAGGTCATCTCAACTAAACTATTCAATGTCCCACACATTTGGGCCCCGGAGATTACGGCTTACCTTTATGGACCCTATTTCATGCTGGTAGCCGCCTATACCTTGCTTTACAAGGCCCATGTGAGTATCGATATTATTTATAATAAGTTCTCACCAAGAGTCAGGGGCACACTGGATTGTATAACCTACCTGATATTCTTTTTTCCCTTCTGCATCATTATTCTTCAACAGGGGTGGATTTACACGGCAACCTCCTGGGCCATGCATGAGACAAGCGGATCCGCCGAACTCCCCATAGTACCCCAGATAAAGATGGTCATCCCAATCACCTTCGCCTTGCTTCTGATTCAGGGACTGTCAAATCTCATCAAGGGCTTCACTCAGGCCATAACCGGGAGGGAGATATGAGCGCAGAATTTATAGCTTTCGGAATGTTTGGAGGCCTTTTGATCGGCCTTTTCATGGGGCACCCCCTTGCCTTTGTTCTCGGTGGACTGGCGGTTATATTCGGCTACCTTGGCTGGGGCCCAAACTGTTTCTATATGTTTGTAAACCAGACCTTTGGGGTTATGGATAATTATATCCTTGTGGCAATTCCCCTCTTCATATTTATGGCCCAGTTATTAGACCAGTCAGGGGTAGCAGAGAGTCTGTTCAGTACCATGAGATATCTCTTCGGTCCCATTCGAGGGGGTATTGCTGTCGCAGTGGTGGTGGTGTCAACCCTTTTCGGGGCCTGTACCGGCATCATCGGGGCATCGGTGGTCACCATGGGTCTTCTCGCCATGCCGGTGCTCTTAAAGTACGGGTATAATAAGAAACTCGCCTGCGGGAGCATATGCGCGGGCGGCACCCA